>CAVHZK010000097.1:0-6703 GCA_963640215.1 bacterium
CTTCAGCTCCTCTATGAGCTCGTCACGAGACTTATCCTCGAAGCCCTCTATAATGTCGTATGCCGCATCATCCACGAGATGTATCGAGCCTGAAAACGTATCCAACACTATATTCAGACCGCCCATTTTATAGCAATGTACCATTATGTATCCTCTTGTTTGTCTGACACTAAAAGTCCCGCTCCAAGGCATGTTGATGCTTTGAAGCGGGAAGCTTAATCTACTGTGCTTAAATTACTGCTGAGCCTTGGTGTTCTCGCACTTCTGATTGGCGATACCGCAGCTGGTCTTGCAAGCTGACTGGCATGAGGTCTGGCACTCGCCGCAGCCGCCGTTCTTAACGCTGTCGCAAAGGTTGCGTGTCTCTAAGGTCTGTATATGCTTCATATCTATCATCCTCCGTCATTTATACTGAAATTGACTACAATCTTAGCATGTGTTTATTAGGAAGTCAATGCGGAAAAGCGGGTCCCGCCCTCGTATCTGTTGCGGTTCATAATGAGCATCTGGAGGCGGTTCTCCAAATTGGCATAGCTTGTATCCGGGTCCAGATCCAAGGGCAATATGGAGATATCCGGGAACATCTCCTTTAGGCGCTTGGTTATACCTCTGCCGCATACATGGTTGGGCAGACAGCCAAAGGGCTGCAATATAACAAAGGAATTGACCTTCTCCTTGGCAAGATGCGCTATCTCGGCAGCCATGAGCCAGCCCTCGCCGCAGGTCAGAGTCTTGGGCATAATGCCCTTTACTTCCTCATAGAGCTTGGCGGGCGCTGCTGCCTCCTCATAGAGCGGATGTTTGGACGCAATGCGCGCCAATTTCTTCTCTATGATATCAAAGGCTCTCTCCAAGGCATAAGCATAAGGTACCAGCCGCACCTTGAAGTCCTTTATCTCACTCATGGCGGCAATGAAATCCTTGCGGAACTGGTTGGTCATACGCGGCAGCACTGTCTCACATCCATGCCCCTCGAGATACTCCTCAATATGATAATTCGTGCCTGGATGGAAGGTAACCAAGAGCTCTCCGGTGACAAGCACTCTGGGTCTTGGATTGCTCCTGTCATAGCTTATCCTGCCCATACGGTCTATGGCTCTCTTGTATGCGTCCATCGCAGCCTGAAGCCCCGTGGCAGCCGCATCTGAGATATCCTTGATGCAGGCGTTAAATACAGCCTCCGCCTCGCCCTTGTTGAGCTCGTATGGTCTAATCTTACGCAACAGCTCCTCCAGGATATCCAGCATAGTGAACATGAGTGCAGCCTCGACCGCAGTGCCTGCGGTAAGCATGGAGACTCCGGGATGCATCTGCTTGGTGTCGCTCGGATCCGTAGAGAGTATGGGTACACGGTCAAAGCCTGCCTTGTCAAGTGCCTGCCGCAGTATATCGGAATAATTGGCCAGTCTGCAGTCGCAGTTTAGCTTAGCCATACCTACTGCCACCTCATCCTGATTGTAATGACCTCTCTGCAGCTCGCCTATCAGCTCGCCTACCACCATCTGGCAGGGGAAGCAGATATCATTATGCGTATATCTCTTACCTATCCTGACCTCGTGCTCCCCGCCTACCGGCAGCTGCTTCGTTGTTATGCCCTCTTTTCTTAAGAGCCCCGACAATATGGTCATGGCGGGCGCCGAGATATTAGGTATCAGCAATATACGCCGTTTCTTGTCCTCAGGGCGATATTTTACCTCATAGGGGTCCGGCAGCTTAGATATGCGTGACTTATCCGAGTTCCTTCCTGTAAATGCGCTGTGCCTGATATCAGCGGTAACAGCAGTGCGTTCCCTGTCCGAGATATTTATAATATTCTCTGCTCCTGCATCGTCTGACGCATCTGATTTTACCTGTTGCTGTTGCTGCTTCTCTCGTCTTAAATGCACTGTCTCTATGAAGCTCTGCACTCTGAGACGCAGGGAGCCGCTTGCCTCGGACTCATCTACCTTAAGTATCAATGGAGCCTTGCCTGCACCTACTCCGAGTACTCGGTTTATCTCGTCCGAAAGTATGGCGTCATGTCCGCAGCCAAAGCTTACTATCTGTACGTATTCGAGGCTCTCATTGCCCGCAGCTGCCATCGCGCCGCCTATCATACGCGCGTGAAAATCATTGGTTATCTCAGCTCTTGAATACTTAAGCACAGACTCATACAGACCAGGCACAGAGTCAACAGTCAGCACCGGTATGCCCTGTCTTATGAACATCTGGCTGAGCTTGTGGTTAATAAGGCTGTCAGTATGATAGGGCCTTCCTGCAAGTACAACTGCAAATGCATCATGCTCCTTGGCATATCTGATTGCATCTAATCCAGCAGCCTTAAGCTCGTCCTTAAAATGACTCATTGCGTCCTTGCCCTGTCTTAACGCCTTGCGTGCCGCAGTGCTGTCCACTCCGAGCTTATCGACAGCGTAGTGCACTATCTGCCTGTCTCTGTCCCTCTCGCTGAACCAATGAAACTGCGGCGTGTCAAACACAGTATTGCCGCTCTCCTCAGGGTCTTGAAAATTCCTTACCACCATGGGATAACCCATGATGACAGGGCACACGTGTATGCTTCTCTCCTTCTTATATTCCGTCGGCATGTGCATGATGAAGGGCATAAATATCCTGTCTGCTCCGCCGTCTACAAGCTCCTTGATATGACCATGCACTAACTTGGCAGGGAAGCATACCGTATCGGATGCTATGTATTTTAGTCCTGACTCATATTGTGTCTGATTGCTCTCTGTAGAAAATCTGACGCCATATCCCAGACTCTTGAAGAAGGTGCTCCAGAACGGGGCACTCTCCCAGAACTCAAGAGTCCTCGGTATGCCTATGGTTAGCCCCTTATCCGGTGAGAGCGCAGTATAGGCATAATTCTTAAAGAGCAAACGTTCCCTTAGTCTCATAACATCGGGAACCGCAGCGACTGCTGCCGCCTTCATCGCAGCTTGCTTAATTGCCTCTGTGTCATCGTCAGCTGCCGCTCCGCGCTCACAGCGATTGCCGGTAATAAAGCTTCCTCCGTTGCCGAACCTAAGTATGGTCCTATTGCAATGATTGGCACAATGTACACACGGCACTCCGCTCTCTATCTCGCAGCTGAAATTCCTTACCGCCTCGAAGCCTATAAATGAGCTTGCTGCTCCGTTAGCATATCCCTTAGTCTCTATATGATGTCTGCAGGAGAGCGCCGCACCGAGCGCGCCCATCTCGCCCGGAAATGGTGCAAGTATGACCTCCTGTCCGAGATATTCCTCCAAGGCACGGAGCACTGCCCTGTTGCGGAAGGTTCCGCCCTGCACGACTACTCTGCCGCCAAGCTCTGATACATCTGAGATACGTATGACCTTGGTGAACACATTTTCAACGACTGAGCGACACAAGCCTGCCATGATATCATCGGCCTGACTGCCGTTGCGCTGCTCGTTGATAATAGTCGAATTCATAAATACGGTGCAACGGCTGCCTAATTTGGCAGGATGACGTGACTTAAATGCCGCCTCGGCTATATCCTTGACCGGTATGCCAAGCGACTCGGCGAAATTCTCCAAGAATGAACCGCAGCCCGATGAGCAAGCTTCATTGAGGGCGATGTCAGTGACAACTCCGTCCTTAATCCTTATGGCCTTCATGTCCTGTCCGCCTATGTCCAACACAAAGCTTGCGTCCGGCACATATCTTAAACAGCCCGCAGCATGGGCAACCGTCTCCACGCAGTGATAATCCGCATGAAGAGCCGCAGCCAGCATAGCCTCACCATAGCCTGTCGTGCCTACTCCGAGGACCTGCAGGCTGATGCCTCTGCGCTTATATCTGTCAGCTATATCCACAAGCCCACGCTGCACTGCCTTAAGCGGCTCGCCGCCGTTATTTAGATAAAATGTGTCAATGATATCATTGTCCTCATCTATGATGACACCCTTGGATGTAGTGGAGCCCGAATCTATGCCGATGTAGACCCTGAGACTACGCTCTGCCGATGTGACAGCTCCGCTGCCCTGTGTTGCACTTTCAGCATTAGCTCTTCCAGCTCCGTCGTCAGTATCCACAGCTGCAGCTGCAGCTGTGTGACTGATGGCAGCGGTATCCTGCAGTAAGCTCGGCTCGTCGCATATATGCTTGATATGTCCAAGCTCTCTGTCGTGCCTCAGGGTAAATGCCTCAAGCTCTGCCTTCGAGCTAAAGAGCGGCTGCGTAAACTCGCCTTTAGCCTTGTCGTCTGTGCACTGGCTTGCTTTGTCCATGCGAGACAGTGCCTCTGCTATAGTGAGTCTATCGTCATCAGCCGGATACAATTCCTCTACTGCTATAGCTGTACCTAATGCCACTATAGTCTCAGGGTGCTCAGGGTTGATTATCTCGCTATCTCTCAGTCCGAGTCTCTCGGCAAATACACCTATCAGTCTGTCATTAAAGGTAAGCGGACCACCCTCAAATATAATGGGCGGTGTGAGCTGCAGCCCCTGTGAGAGTCCGCCTATGGTCTGCTTTGCGACGGCATGAAATACGGAGAGTGCCACATCAGCCCTCCGCGCTCCCTGTATCAGCAGAGGCTGTATGTCTGTCTTGGCAAATACTCCGCAGCGGCCTGATATCTCGTATACTGTGCTGCCCTCAGAGGCAAGAGCGTTAAATTCCTCCGGCTTAATATGAAAGTGCGCCGCCATCTCATCAAGAAAGGCTCCTGTACCTCCTGCGCAGCTTCCGTTCATGCGCATATCAGAGGTCATAAGCTGCTGCCTGTCCTCGTCATATCTGAAGAATATCAGCTTGGCGTCCTGTCCTCCGAGCTCCACGGCTGTGCGTGCATTGGGATAGAGTGCCTGCACGGCTGCCGCATTGGCTACGACCTCCTGCACAAAATGAATATGCAGAGCCTCAGCTATGGGGCGTCCTCCTGAGCCGCATACTGCCATACGGAAATGCTCATCTGGGAAAAGCGCTTCGGCCTCCCTAAGTAGCTCGTACACAGTCTCTGACTGCCGTGCATTATGCCTGCGATATACCCTGTGCAGCACCTCAAGCGTGTCCTGCGCTATCACGGCAAGCTTAACCGTGGTTGAACCCACATCTATACCGATACAGAGTCTTCTCTCCCTGTTATCGCTGCGCTTTTCCTTTGATTTCTCACTGCCACTGACGCTCATATCTCACATCTCTTTTCGATGAAAGGTCTAATCCTGTTATAGATAGATGTTGTGGTCTTTTGACCGTTTTTCGTATCTATAATGGTACCGGATTGCTCCGCAGCTCGTGCTCTCGCAATCCGTCAACACTTTTATATCATTATAATGTTCGCCCAATACCGCAGACAGCTAAGAACCCGTTAAGTTTCTTGTCTGAAAGTTAACAAAAAGATAAGCCCACAGACCGTTTGACAGTCTGCGGACTCATCCCAAGTAAAATGACCTGATATGTGTGAAATATGCAAAGGCTAATTGCCTAAGCTATGCGATATTACAGTAGTATAATTACAGTTCATCGAAGGCCATATATGATACTGCTCTCCTTTAATCAAGCTCTGCCTTACCGGTATACAGCTCGTAGTATCTTCCCTTTAGCGCTAAGAGCTCATCGTGCGTGCCTCGCTCTATTATCTCTCCGTGTTCAAGCACCATTATAGCATTGGCATCTCTGACAGTGGACAGTCTGTGCGCTATAACGAAGGTCGTGCGATCTGCCATCAGTCTGTCCATACCTGCCTCTATGAGCTTCTCCGTACGGGTATCAACTGATGATGTCGCCTCATCAAGTATCAGTATCGGCGCCTTGGACACTGCCGCCCTCGCTATATTGAGGAGCTGTCTCTGTCCTTGAGATAGGTTGCTGCCATCTGCATCTATCACGGTATTGTAGCCATGAGGCAGGTGTCTGATAAATGCGTCTGCGGATGCTGTCTTGGCTGCCTCCCTGACCTCCTCATCCGTGGCATCAAGCCTGCCATAGCGGATATTCTCCATGATAGTGCCGCTGAACAGGTGTGAGTCCTGCAATACCATAGTCACATTCTTCCGTAAGAGCTCCATCGGGAATTCCTTGATATCATGCCCGTCTATGGTAATGCTGCCCTCCTCTATATCATAGAACCTCGGCAATAGATTCATAACCGTGGTCTTGCCCGCACCTGTAGAGCCGACGAAGGCTATCTTCTGACCCGGATGTGCATATACATTTATATCTTTAAGCACGGGCTTGCCGGGCACATAGCCGAAGCTTACATTATTCATAAGCACGTCGCCCTTGATGCTCTCGGGTACATAAGCATCTGCCTTGTCCGCAGGCTCCGGCTCCTCATCCATGATCGAGAATACTCTCTCTGCACCAGCAAGAGCCGAAAATATCGATGAAACCGTCATGGATATCTCATTGATAGGACGATTGAACATCCTTGAATAATTGAGGAATACGGTGAGACCTCCTATGTCAAGCCCCCTAAGCACACAGAGTATGCCGCCTACCACTGCTGTGAGCGTATAGTTCACCTGCGTTGAACAGTTCATCACCGGTCCCATGAGTCCCGAGAAAAACTGAGCGTTCATCTGATTCTTTAAGAGCTCCTCGTTAAGTATGCCGAACTCCTCATTGGACACTGCCTCATGGTTAAATACCTTGACTACCTTCTGGCCGGTCACATTTTCCTCAATATAGCCGTTGAGCGCGCCAAGTGCCGCCTGCTGACTTGAGAAATATTTGCTTGATGCGCCCGCTATATGCC
>CAVHZK010000097.1:6713-9289 GCA_963640215.1 bacterium
GCCTTACAGCAGCCAGCATAAACGGCACTACGACTACAGTCACAACGGTGAGCGCCACACTGGTATAGAGCATGAGCGCGAGGGTGCCGATAATGGTGAGCGCCGCGGTAAATAACGATATCAGAGTCGATGAGAGCATGTTGCCGATATTGTCGATATCGTTCGTGAAGCGACTCATCAGATCGCCTCTCGTATTGGTATCGTAGAATTTCAGCGGCAGGGTCTCCATGTGGCAGAACAAATCCTCTCTCATGCGCTTTAGGCTGTTCTGTCCTATTTTGAGCAGGAGCTTGGACTGCGCATAGGTGCCTGCTATACCTATGAGATATACTGCCATCATCACGACAAGTGCCACGAACAAGCCCTTCACATCTCCGCGAGAGCCGTCCGTTGGAGCTATATAGGTATTGATAATGGGTCTGAGCATATAGGAGCTCGCAAGCGATGCTCCGGTCGCCGCCAGCACACATATAAGCGCAAGTACAAGGCGCAGCTTCTCCTGTGCCACATAGGACACAAGGCGTTTTATTGTCTTACCGTAGTTATTGGGTTTGCTGCCCTTATCCGCCAATCCGGCTCTGCGTCCCGGGCCGCCGCCCGGACCTCCCATGCCTCTGCCTGCCTTAGCTATACGTCTGCCGTATCTGCGTTTGAGGGATGCTTCTAATTCTGCGTGTGTCATGCCGTTGCTCCCTCCTTCCTGTCATTTTGCGAATAATATATCTCGCGATATACCTCGGAACGCGCCATAAGCTCGTCGTGCGTACCTATGTCGGATATGCGTCCGTCGTCCATAACTATGATCCTGTCGGCATCCTTAACCGAATTGATGCGCTGGGAAATGATGAGCTTGGTGGTATGCTTAAGCTCTGATGCAAATGCCTCATTGATACGTTTCTCTGTAGCCGTATCGACTGCTGAGGTCGAGTCATCCAATATGAGTATCTTAGGCTTCTTGAGGAGAGCCCTTGCTATGCAGAGACGCTGCTTCTGTCCGCCGGAGAGATTGGTTCCTCCCTGCTCAACCATCCTGTCGTACCCATCATCAAAGGTACTGACGAAGCTGTCCGCCTGTGCATACTGTGCGAATTTAACTATTTCCGCATTATCCGCGTTCTCGTTGCCCCATCTTAGATTCTCTGCTATGGTGCCTGAGAACAGAGTGTTGTACTGGAGCACCATGCCTACGCCCTCGCGCAGGTTGTAAAGTGAATAATCTCTTACGTCCGTGCCGTCTACAAGCACCTCTCCCTCGCGCACATCGTAGAGTCTGGGTATAAGCTGCACCATAGAGGTCTTGCCGCAGCCCGTGGCTCCGAGTATGCCTATGGTTTCGCCCGGCTCTATCTTAAACGATATATCCTTAAGGATAATCGTATCGTTGCTCGGATCATCGTCTCCGTCGTCATACGCAAAATACACGTGCTTAAACTCTATGCTGCCGTGCTCGACCTTTCTGTCACGGTCGCAGTCTGGCTTCTCCTTGAGGCTTGGCTCATAGTCTATGATCTCAGAGATACGGCCAAACGATGCCATTGCCCTTGATGACTGCAATATGACCATGGCGAGCATCATCAGCGACATAAGTATCTGAGTGACATAGGTTATAAATGCGGTCAGCTCACCTACCTGCATCTGTCCTGCGATAATGCGGTTTCCGCCAAACCATACAACAGCTACCGCCGTGGCATTCATAAAGAAGGTCATAACAGGCTGAATAAGTATGACTACATTCATAGCGTCGAGAGACTTGTCCCGCATGTCCGTATTCAGGTTGTCGAATTTATCCTTCTCGTGATCCTCTCGTACAAAGGATTTCACAACCCTGATGTTGGTCAAGGTCTCCTGTATGCCGTTATTGAGGTTATCAAGTGCTGTCTGCATACGCTCAAAGCGCGGATAAGCCATGACCATGATCACAGCTATAGATATGCCGAGCAGCGGTGTCACGATGAGTAATATAAATGCGAGGCTCCTGTTTACACTGAGCGCCATGATAATGCCGCCGATAAGCATGGCAGGTGAACGCAGAGCCATCTTCAGCATAGTGACGACTAACTGCTGTATCTGCTGTATATCGTTGGTAAGCCTTGTTACAAGCGATCCTGTCGAAAATTTGTCTATGTCTGCAAATGAAAAAGACTGTATTTTGTTAAATAACTCGCTCCTTAAGTCCGCCGTGGTGCGCACTGACGCCTTGACCGCAAAAAAATTACCGAGCGTTCCGCCTATAATCATCAATAGACATGCGCCCAGCATCACTCCTGCAATCCGCAGTATGTATCCTATGTCCTTGTTTGCAACTCCGTTATCTATAATAAGTGACATGAGCTTGGGCAGCCATATCTCGCCGAACACCTCCGTCAACATCATTATAGGCCCCAAGATATAAAACAAAGCATAGGGCTTGATGAATTTAATATATCGTTTCATGTATACTCCTATTCTTAACAAAAAACATCCGCGAGATGAAGATATACATCAGAAAAATGAATTTGCTGTGAAAAGTGTTGACGAATGGCAGTACAAGTTGCGTGCTTGCACGCAAAATTGTGCTGTCATTTGGCAACCTCAAA
>CAVHZK010000098.1:0-4786 GCA_963640215.1 bacterium
ACATTCATACCCGCTCAGTTTTCTTACGAAAACTGGCTATGTATTCATGTATTTGAGGTTGCCAAATGCCAATGCGCACTTGCAAGCAAGCTTGCAGTTTACATTGGCATTCGTCAACGCTTTTGGACAGATACTTATAAAAGCACGGATTGCTACGCGCTAAAAGCGCTCCCGCAATCCTCAAATACATTCATACCCGCTCAGTTTTCTTACGAAAACTGGCTATGTATTCATGTATTTGAGGTTGCCAAATGCAAAACCATCCTTGCATGCAAGCATGCAGTCTGATTTTGCATTCGTCAACACTTTTTTTCAAAAAGTTCACCCAATCTCCCCAACGCTATTGACATTTCGCGGATTTCCTCTAAAATTTAACTAAAAGTGGCAGAAAGTGTAAATAAGTGGAAAGAAGTGTCAGAAATATATGTTGATGGGTGAGTACAACCACACTATAGACGCTAAGGGCAGGGTAACCATACCTGCCAAGTTCCGCGCGGAATTGGGAGAGCACTTTGTTGTCACGAGAGGACTTGCTAAGTGCCTCTCGGCGTATTCCTTCGAGAGGTGGCAGAGGATAGAGGAGAACCTAAGCCGCATATCCCTTACCAACAAGGCAGGCATGAAGCTCACACGTCTCATACTCGGTAACGCCATAGAGTGCGAGGTAGACAAGATGGGGCGCATACTCATAACCCAGACCCTGCGCGCTAAGGCAGAGTTAGACAAGGACGTAGTCCTAGTCGGACTCGGAGACCGCATAGAGATATGGAATAAGGACGACTGGGATGCCGTGAACTCGGAGGACGCATTTGACAATATGAGCGCCGAGGAGTTAGAGGCATTGGAGGGTATAGAGCTGTGAGTGAATTTGCTCACAAGAGCGTACTCTTGGATGAGGTAATAGAGGGTCTAGATATCAGACCGGACGGCATATATGTCGACGGCACGGTAGGAGGCGGCGGACACTCGTACGAGATAGCCTCAAGACTCGGAGACCATGGCAGGCTCGTATGTATAGACAGAGATGAGGATGCCATAGAGGCGGCGACAGCGAGACTTTCAGCATTTTTAGACAAGGTGAAGCTCGTGAGAGGTAATTACCTCGATACAGTGAGCATACTTGTAGGCCTCGGTGTAGACGGGGCAGACGGGATCCTCTTGGATCTTGGCGTATCCTCATATCAGTTTGACGAGGCGGAACGCGGATTTTCCTACAGATATGATGCAAGACTCGATATGCGCATGGATAGACGCGATGCTGTAAGCGCCTACGAGGTCGTAAATGATTACAGCGAGCAGGAGCTATACCGCATCATCAGAGACTACGGCGAGGATCAATTCGCAAGGAATATAGCCAAGCACATAGCACAGGCAAGGGCACTTAAGCCTATAGAGACTACCACAGAGCTTGCCGAGACAGTTAAGGCAGCCATACCGGCAAGGATGAGAGAGGGCAAGGGACATCCCGCGAAGCGTACCTTTCAGGCGATAAGGATAGAGGTCAATCACGAGTTAGATATATTGAGGGACTCGATAGACTCGCTGATAGATTTCCTCCATCCGCACGGCAGGCTCTGCATCATCACCTTTCAGTCCTTAGAGGACAGGATAGTGAAGACGGCATTTAAGAGAGCTGAGGATCCGTGTATATGTCCCAAGGATTTTCCTGTATGCGTCTGCGGCAGGAGGTCTAAGGGCAGAGTCATTACACGCAAGGCCATAACCGCCGGCAGTGCAGAATTAGAGGATAACAACAGAGCGCACAGCGCTAAGCTGCGCATATTTGAGAAGGTTTGATCACATAGGAAGGGGGACTATGATGGCAGCAAGGAGCAGTCGTGCCGGCACGAGACATACTCATAGTGCGTATAGCACGTATTATACGGACGGCAGTGCGGCTCGAGTGCTGGAGCCTGAGTATGTGCCAAGCCCGCGCAGGAAACCACGTCGCAACGCAGAGGAGAGACAAGCCTACAGAGAGGCACCACGCAGTGCCTGTGTATCCATCAATATGCCGCTGACCCTGCTCTTGGTCGCGGCCGTAGTCATATCCGTATTTGTAGGATACAGGTATCTCTGCCTCAAATCCTCACTTGATGTACACATGACCGAGATCAAGACTCTTGAAGCAAGACTTGATACTCTGCGCACTGAAAATGACACGCTCGAGAAGAGCATAGACACCTCAGTAGATCTCAACGAGATATACAATATCGCTACAACCAAGCTCGGCATGGTCAGAGCCGGACAGGGCAATATTATCCAATACGACAAAACCGAAAGCGAGTACGTGAAGCAGTATGAAGACATCCGGTCGGGACAATAGACACACACCTGACAGGAAGACAGCGTCAGACAGACGAAACGGCCAAGACAGGCAGCAAGGCACACGACAGGGTACACAGCAGGACACACGCGGCAGCAAGGCACACAAGGGTCCGAAGCGCCTCAGAGAATACATGAGCGGCAGGCTTACCGCAGCTGTCGCGATTATAGGCTTGGCGCTCCTTATGCTCTTGGGGTATGTGTTCTACATACAGCATACCAATGCTGATAAGTACAACAAGATAGTCTTAAGTCAGCGCCAGTCAGAATACGAGTCAAGGACTATACCCTATAGGCGCGGAGATATATTTGACAGGAACGGCGCGACGCTTGCCACGAGCGAGAAGGTCTACATACTGATACTTGACCCCAATCAGATGATTACCTACGAGGGACGCAAGGAAGACGGTACCGTGACTCGTAATGTGGTTGAACCTACTATCGCGGCTATAAGCGAGTTCTTCGGCGAGGATGCGGCGGAGCTCCGTCATACTATAAATGATAACGAGAGCTCATCCTATATACGCTATAAGCGTGATATAAGCTACGACCAGAAGACAGAGTTCGAGGCATATATCAAAGCCAAGAATGATGAATATCAGACGAGCGGGGACAGCACAGTTTCCAAGAACCGCATCAAGGGGATATGGTTCGAGGATAATTATAAGAGAAATTATCCTTATGACTCTCTTGCAGGCGCGGTTATAGGCATAGCCTCAGCTGACGGAGCGACAGGCTCTGGCGGTGTAGAGCAGTATTACAACGAGAGCTTAACCGGCATAAACAGACGTGAATACGGATATCTTGACGGGGACGCCAATTTAGAGAAGGTCATCAAGCCTGCAGTAGACGGAGACAGCTTGGTGCTCACCATAGACGTATCCATACAGAACACTGTCGAGAAATACTTAAGAGAGTGGAAGGATGGAGAGATAGGTTCAAAGTCGGCTGCCTGCATAGTCATGAATCCCAAGAACGGCGAGGTACTCGCCATGGCGAGCACAAACAGCTTCGACCTAAACGAGCCGCAGACCACGGGAGATTATACCGAGGAAGAGATATATGCCTTCGGAGTAGACGAGGCGGTAGCGGATTACAGACGCAACAATCCCAATCTTCCGGCCATAAGCGCGGACGAGGTCAGCGGATATTACTCAAGGGAAGAGATAATGAAGTTAGGCGAGACGGCTGCCATGTACCGTGTATGGAGGAACATACCGATAAGTGACACCTTCGAGCCGGGCTCTACGCAGAAGATATTCACGGTTGCAGGAGCCTTGGAGGAAAATATCATCTCCAAGGACGCAAGCTTTGAGTGCAACGGCCATGTCAGTCTGTCTGACGGCGTAAACAGTTGGCGCATCAACTGCGTCAATCGTAACGGTCATGGACTCTTGGACGTCACTGGGGGTATAACTCAGTCCTGCAACGTGGTAATGATGAATATCGCATTTGCAGAGAAAGCAAGCAACTTCGTCAGATACGAGCGCCTGTTTGGCTTCGGGCAGATGACGGGTATAGACCTGCCGGGCGAGGCAAATACCGAGAATATGGGATTTGCAAGCGATGACATAGGCAGGACACAGCTTGCCACCAACTCCTTCGGACAGAACTACAACTGCACGATGATACAGATGGCGGCTGCGTATTGCTCGATATTGAACGGAGGCTACTACTACAGACCGCATGTGGTTAAGCAGATACTCTCAAGTGACGGAGCCTTGAAGGAAGACATACAGCCCATCTTAGTCAGGGAGACGGTATCGGCTACGACCTGTGATTTCATCAAGAATGCACTTGTAGCGACGGTTGAAAGCGGTACCGGCAAGGCTGCCGCAGTACCGGGATACACTGTAGGCGGCAAGACAGGTACGGCACAGAAGCTTCCGCGTGCAGACAAGAAATATCTCGTATCCTTCTGCGGATTTGCACCGGCTGAGGATCCGGCTCTGCTCTGCTATGTGATAGTTGACGAGCCTAATCTGCCGGGCGAGGAAGCAGCGCACAGCTCATTTGCATCGGAGATATTCTCCAAGATCATGGCTGAGGCACTTCCTGCTGTAAATGTATACCCGGAGGGAGAATTTGAGGCAGGCAGCAGCGACAGCTTAGCGGCGCTTACAGGCGAAGAGGGCGATCTAAGGCAGGCCATGGGCACGGAGAATACAGAGTCCGAGGTCGAGACCGAGCCGGAGAGCGAGACGGGAGTAGAGATACTCACCAATAACAACGGCGAGCCTGTATATGAGACTATCGCTAAGGAAGAGGCGCCGAGCGAGGCACAGACAGCCTCTGACGAATACATAGAGGGCAGTGACGAGGGCTCTGAGCTGCCGGAGATAATTTACGAGACTGAGGCACAGACTGCCGCAGAGGGCAGTGGGGAGTAAGTAGTATATATGGGCACTATATCTGACATGTTCGGATTGACAACAGCTTTTCTGGGATTGAGTACGGCTTT
>CAVHZK010000099.1:0-3079 GCA_963640215.1 bacterium
CTGCATCATAGACGAGCTTATCTCCGGCAAGATTAAGCCGGGTGATAAGCTCGCCACCGAGCCTGAGCTGTCGCAGAAATACAACGCGGGACGCAATTCCGTCCGCGAAGCCATCAAGATGCTGCAGGCATTTGGCGTTGTGTATATCAAGAGAGCTGACGGCACCTATGTCAACAACAGCTATGAGCAGAAGATGCTCGACCCCATGCTGTACAGCCTTATACTTGAGGATCGCAGCAGAGACGATATAGTAGATCTGCGGGCTATGATAGATATCGGTACGCTCAATGTACTGATCCTGCGCAAGGATTTCTCCAAATTTCTGCCGCAGTTCTATCTTACCTTCGGAGAGCTTACCTCAGAGCTTCATTCGGCGCATCCGGATGTAAATAAGGTTATAGAGCTTGACAACCGTTTCCATACGGACATAGCGCAGGCTGCCAATAACCCCATGATCAATACCATGGTCGAATATATCAACAGATTGACTCATCCGAGCCGCCTTGAGACTACGAGACTCATTATCGAGAAGGGCAATATAGATGAGTTCTGCGCCTTGCATCGTGACATACTTAATGTCATAGAGGAGCGCAGAGTCAGCGATATAACCAAGGTGGTCTATGACCACTATATCTATTGGAAATAACGATTGGGGACGATTTATATTGCCCCCGACATCATTTACAGTAACAAGAAAACCTGCCTGCGTGCTTGCAGGCAGCACATTAGTCTAAAAGCGACGGATTGCTTCACTCTTATGTGCTTTCACAACGCTTCTAGAACAAACATAAAGGATTAAGAACATGAAGAAGATCCTTATCTCGGTAGCACCTGTTGATGCTGCCGACAAGCTGAACAACCCGAGAGCAATTGCAAGAGACGTATATGACTGCTACAAAAACGGCGCATGTATGGTGCACTTGCATTGCCGCAATCTTAACGGCGCTCTCACTCCGGACATAAGCCTCCTTGAGGAGACTGTCGGCTATATCCGTCAGTATTGCCCGGACATAATTATCGAGATATCCACGGGCGGCGTGTCCAACCTCACGATAGAGGAGAGATGCCAGACCTGCTATCCGTCATGGGTAGAGACCAACAGCCTGAACGTCGGCTCCGTAAACTTGGGTACAGCTGTATATCAGAACCCGATAAAGGATGTCGAGTACTGTGTAAGCAAGATACTTGAGAACGGCAAGACTCCGGATATTGAGGTATTTGAGCTAGGTATGATAAATGCCGTAAGAGAGCTTGATGAGAAGTTCAACTTCAAGCGTCCGTTGCTCTTTGCCCTCGTATTCGGTCACGGCGGTGAGATGCCGGCAACAGTGCCTGCTCTTGACCACATGCTCGGTTCTCTCTCAGAGAATTTCCCGGCCGCCAATGACTATATATGGGGATACACTCAGGCGCATCGTACTGACTGGGATATGGTAAGGATTGCGCTCGACAAGGGGGCAGTTGCAGTACGTGTCGGCTTTGAGGATTCTCATTGCATGGGAGACGGCAGTGTCTCGGATACAAATGCGGCAATAATTGCTGATCTTGCTGATGTGATAAAGTCCAAGGGCATGATGCCCATGACTCCGCAGGAAGCAAGGCAGATGTTAGGTATAAATCCTCCTAAAAGGAGAATATAATGATCATTCAGGGAGTTTCATATCTCTCGGATTTTGAAGCCAAGAAGGCTATGGCTGCGGCAGCTGCCAAGCTCTATGCACGCGGCTGGATGATAGCTGGCGACGGTTCCCTAAGTGTAAGGGTCGGTCCCAATGCCATCTGGATAAGTGTTTCAGGAGCCGACAAGTCCAACCTCACCCAGGACAAGATGGTGAGGATAGACATAAACGGCAGGCAGACCGCCACCAATAAGCCCAAGCCTCTCGGCGACGATATTGAGACTCAATTACGTATATATAAGGAAAACGACAGGATCAGGAGCATTATCCATGCTTATCCCATCAGCTGTATGTCCTTAAGTGCCAAGGGCAAGGGCGCGGAAGCCTCATGCTACACGCCGGCTCTCAGGACGCTCGGACGCATCAGCTTAGTCGATGCCCTCAAGACAGAGCAGGTCATAAGTGATGTGACTCTGCTTGCCAAGAATGACAACGGAGTAATCATTAACGGCGACGGCTGCATGATGTGGGGCGAGACTCCGCAGGAAGCATCGGATTATGTAGAGCTCCTCGATTATTACTGCGAGACTGTTAAGACACTTAACGGGGGATGCAGCTGCGGCGGACAGGGTGGCTGTCATAAGGAAAATGCCTCCGGCGTCAGTAACGCAAGAGGCGAATCAGCAGGCTTTATGCCTGTCGGAAGCAGCGCAGCCTTGCAGGGCTTCATCCCTATATGCAATGCAGATTGCTCCATATGCGGCAATGTACATTGTATGCAGCGAAGGACGACCGCAGTAAGCTGTGACGGCGACTGCAGTAAGTGCCTGAATGAAGCTTGTACTCATAGACATAAGTCAGCCTGTACGGCAGACTGCTCAAGATGCGGCAACCTAAGCTGTACAGAGCGGAGGGCCAAGAGCATAGGCTGCAGCGGTAATTGCGACGATTGTCTCAGCACCGTATGCACGCATAGAGCTAAGAGTGCCTGCACAGACGACTGCTCTAAGTGTGACAACATTAGCTGTGCCGAGCGCAGGATGATATATGCTGACGGCTCAAGAGTCTGTGACGAGAATTGCGATAGGTGCATGGATCTTGGCTGTGCGCACAGGCATGAGGCTGTAGATGCCGAGAAGGAGGTATGCTCCAAGCAGCTTCCAAGCGGCATGACAGGCTTAGTCAGACCTGGCGAGCCTCTGCCGCCATTACCTGATGAGGCAGTGACAAGTTCTCCGGTAAAGGTGCAGGATAATGCTCCGGTGGCAGTACCGGTAGCAACTCCGGTAAGCTCGACAGACAAGAGCTTGCCTCCTGATACTGATAAGCAGCAGCTTATGAGCTGCGTCGTTAAACATTTGATAAGCGGCTGAGTAGATATACTTGGCTACACTTTTAGAGTAAACCATCATGCCTGCGTGTTCGCAGGCGCCACATACTCTAAAAGTCACGGATTGCTA
>CAVHZK010000100.1:0-2529 GCA_963640215.1 bacterium
TCGTATATCCGGATCGTCAAGCGTAACATATTTTCGCTCAACCCCATCAGCTTGCTGCATCTTGGCAAGTTTCTGGAGTAAAGTTGTCTTTCCGACCTGTCTCGGTCCTGTTAGCAACAATACAGGAAACATTTCAGAAAGCTTCACAATTGTATCCTCTGCCGCTCTCTTAATATATGCCATAGTAATCACCTGCCTTCCTCAATTTCATGGCTATTCTAAATTAATATTTTATTATGGACGGAATTTATTGTCAACTTATTTAATAATGCGACGCTTACATTGCCACATGCATTTTTTTAATATCTGCGCTTAAAGGGCACAGCTCGGTACAATCCGCTTGTATTCTTCTTAAAGGAATTATGAGCGAACCACAACAACCAAGCACATCGTATTGTCTACAGCATAAGCATACTATCTGATAATAATATCAGCATAAATATATCAATATTATATACAAGCCAGCATTATCAATATATATGAACAGCGATTATTCATTGCGATACACGCTCTGCGGGTTGTATACTGTAATCTAAAAGCGTTGACGAATGCAAAGGCAAACTGCATGCTTGCATGCAAGGATGGTTTTGCATTTGGCAACCTCAAATACATGAATACATAGCCAGTTTTCGCAAGAAAACTGAGCGGGTATGAATGTATTTGAGGATTGCGGGAGCGCGTAGGCGCGTAGCAATCCGTCACTTTTAGATTGCATAAGTGTTGACGGATGCAAAATCAGACTGCATGCTTGCATGCAACGCTCAGGCATTATTCCTTTATAATTAACCTACGGGAGAAAAAATATGAGTCAGGATTTCAAGAAGGTACTTGTAGCAAACCGCGGCGAGATAGCCATGCGTATATTTCGCGCCTGCCACGATTTGGGGCTTCAGACTATAGCTATTTATTCGGATGAGGACACCTTGAGCCTCTTCCGTACGGCTGCCGATGAGTCATATCTTATAGGTGAAAATGAGAGCCCCTTGGCGGCTTATCTTGATATACCCAAGATTATTGAGCTTGCTAAGAAACACGGTGCTGACGCCATCCATCCGGGCTACGGTTTCCTAAGCGAGAACGGAGACTTTGCCCGTGCTTGCGAGGAAAATAATATCAAGTTCATAGGACCAAGCTCCAAGGTGTTAGACATGATGGGCGACAAGCTATCAGCTAAGCAGATGGCGCTTGCTTGCAATGTTCCGACCACTCCCGGCACGGACAAGCCCTTGAAGAGCAAGGAGCAGGCGGAGGAGCTGGCTGTGAAGTTTGGCTTCCCTGTTATACTCAAGGCTGCTGCCGGAGGCGGTGGCAGAGGTATGCGCCGCTGCGACAGCATAGAGGAGGTCGGCACCAACTACGAGCTCGTTAAGGCAGAGGCCAAGAAGGCATTCGGAAATGACGACATTTTCATGGAGAAGTTCTTGGTTGAGCCTAAGCACATAGAGATACAGGTGCTTGGAGATGAATACGGCAATGTGGTGCATCTCTATGAGAGAGACTGCTCCTTACAGCGCAGGTATCAGAAGGTAGTCGAGTTTACACCCGCGTTTTCCGTGCCTGAGTCCGTGAGAAGGTCGCTCTACGAGGACGCAGTCAAGATAGCCAAGCATGTTGGTTATGTAAATGCAGGCACCTTGGAGTTCCTCGTGGATAAGGAGGGACATCATTATTTCATAGAGATGAATCCGCGCATACAGGTAGAGCATACCGTGACCGAGATGGTGACCGGTATAGACCTTGTGCGTACTCAGATACTCATAGCTGAGGGCAGACCCTTGAGCGATCCAGAGATAGGCATAGACTCGCAGGATAGTGTACATCTCAACGGATATGCCATTCAGTGCAGAGTTACGACCGAGGATCCTGCCAATAATTTCGCACCGGATACGGGCAAGATTACCTCTTACCGTTCCCCTGGCGGATTCGGTGTCAGACTTGACGGAGCTACTGCCGGAGCTGGCGCTGTGATATCGCCGTATTATGATTCGCTCCTCGTCAAGGTTACGGCTTGGGATTCAACCTTCCCTGCTGTATGCCGCAAGGCTGCGCGCGCCGTACGTGAGATACATGTGCGCGGCGTCAAGACCAATATTGCATTTATATTGAATATACTTACCAATGCGACCTTCCTTGCCGGTAAATGTCACACCAAGTTCATAGACGAGACGCCGGAACTCTTTAACCTAAGCGAGAGTCAGGATCGCGCGACCAAGATGCTTAAATACATCGCAAATCTCTCTATCAAGGAGACAGGCGCGCGCAAGTTCTATGATCCGCCGAGATTCCCGCATCTGACCGGCGAGCGTAAGGACGGACTTAAGCAGCTCCTTGACTCTAAGGGTCCCAAGGCAGTGGCGGATTATGTGCTCAATCAGAAGAAGCTCATGATCTGCGATACGACCTGCCGTGATGCCCATCAGTCGCTGCTTGCTACCCGTGTGCGTACAAGGGATATAGTTAAGGGCATGGACGGCACGAGTGAGATACTTGCTGACGCATTTTCATTGGAATGCTGGGGCGGAGCGACCT
>CAVHZK010000101.1:0-864 GCA_963640215.1 bacterium
GTCTGATTTTGCATCCGTCAACACTTTTATATATATATTACTGCCATCTGCTTGTCAACGGGCTTGCTTAGAGTGCCTCTGCACCAGCGTAAATGCTATGACACATATAAGCACCGACAGCAATGAGCCACAGGTGGAGGCGAGTCCCATGGGGAAGAGGGTGTCGGGGAAGGCTGTGGAGGCGAGGTAGGCTCCCGGGACGCGCACGAGCACGATGGAGAGGAAGTTGTGGAGGAAGGAGAGCCATGACTTACGTATCGCACAGAAGTATCCGCTGAAGCTAAACTGTATACCGCCAAATAAGCTGTCCCATATGTAGCCTCGTAGATATGCGGCGCCTGCCACAGCGACCATGACATCCGCGGTGAAGCAGGATACAAGCTGACGGGCACATATCGACACGATAATATCTATCACTATACCGAGCCCTGTTGCCATACATATAGCTACCTTAAGAGTAGACACAGCCCGCTCAGGCTTGCCTGCGCCTATATTTTGTGCGCCTAATGCCGATACTGCCGAGAGCATGGAGGAGGGCACAAGGAACATGAAGCTCATTATCTTTTCGACTATGCCGACTGCGGCGGCATCGGTAAGACCGCGGCGGTTGGCTATGATGGTAATGATGATAAATGAGATCTGTATGAAGCCGTCCTGCACGGATACCGGTATACCGACCGAGAGTATGGATGCGAGTATGCTCTTACGCGGTCTGAAGCAGGATGCGTTTAGCTCTATGCCTGTACCGCGCCTGCGCACGGCATACAGTGCTACCAAGACGCTTACTGCCTGTGCTATGGTAGTGCCAAGCGCTGCTCCGGCAGGGCCTAAGTGCATAGCGCCCATGAATACATAATCCAATAT
>CAVHZK010000101.1:874-7264 GCA_963640215.1 bacterium
AATCGAGCTTATTATATTGTATGCCGTGATAAAGGGTATACCGATAAAGCATATAGTAAGATAGTCGGCAGTGCCGCTTACGGCGGCCTCAGGCGTGGACATGAGAGCTACTATAGGCTGCACAAGACTAAGTGACAGAGCTGTCAGTATGAGAGATAGCCCCATAAAGAGCGTAACAGTGTTGCCTATATTTACAGCGCTCAGCTCCTTGTCGCCTGCGCCGACTGATTGAGCCACGGAGACGGTAGCGCCCATGGCAAGTCCCACCAGCATGACAGTCAGCATGTGCATGACCTGTGAGCCGACAGAGACGGCAGTAGTCGCCGCGACTCCCTCAAATTGCCCTATGATAAAGAGATCCGCCATCCCGTAGAGGGTCTGGAGGAAGTAGGATAACAGATATGGCAATGAAAATGCCAATACGTTTTTTACAATGCTGCCTTCGGTAAGTTTATTTTCCATGACAATGAGTATAGCAAAATAACTCTGATTTGTGAAATCATAAAAGCTATGCTAAAATATCATCCAAATGGCATTATTTTCATTGCATGATGAAACAGAAAGGCAATAGAAATGAGATACCCAGATTTTCTTAAAAAAGGCGATACCATAGGCTTTGTTGCACCCTCATTTGCGTGCAGCACAGAGCCGTATAAGAGTGCTTTCGGCAATGCACTCAAGGTATTTAACAATATGGGATACAAGACCCTCTTGGGACCAAACTGCTATAAGTCGGACGGTATAGGCATAAGCACGGATCCGGCTGACTGCGGCAGAGAACTTACGGATATGTATACGGAGAGACTCGGCAAATGCGATGCCATCATATCCTGCGGCGGCGGTGAGCTTATGTGCGAGACCATGGAGCATGTAGACCTAAGCGCCATCGGTAAGGCTCGCCCGAAATGGTATGTGGGCTACTCTGACAATACCAATTTCATATTTAATCAGGTGATAAGCTGTGATACGGCGGGCATATATGCGCCCTGTGCTGCTTCCTACGGCATGGAGCCCTGGCATGAGTCGTTACGCGATGTATTCGGACTGCTTACCGGCAGCAAGCTCTCTGTAGCTAATTATGACGGCTGGGAGAAGGAAGCTCTCAGATCCCCCGAACAGCCCTTACTACCATATAACTGCACCGAGCAGAATGTAATGAGCTTTTATCCTAAGGACAGCGAGGAGCTTCATTTCTCGGGCAGGCTACTTGGCGGCTGCCTCGATGTGTTAGTGCAATTATGCGGTACGGAGTATGACAGGGTGGAAGCATTTGCAGACAAATATGCAGAGGACGGCATAGTCTGGTTCCTTGAGTCCTGTGACCTAACGGTATTTTCAATGCGCAGAGCTATGTGGCAACTCAAGCACTCCGGCTGGTTCAAGCATGTCAAGGGCTTTATCATTGGCAGACCCATGCACTTTGACGAGCCCATGATGGGACTCGACAGATTTGATGCGATAATGCACACTGCCGGCGAATACGGAGTGCCGGTGGTCATGGATGCGGATCTCGGACATCTGCCGCCCATGATGCCGCTTATAGTGGGCAGCTGCGTTGACGTACATGCAGACGCCAAGCGTAACAAGCTAAAGATAGATATGAAGCTTATGTAAAGGCTTGCAAGGATCACTAAGCTTTGAGTGTGCAGCAATATAGAGGCACTTCAAAAACAATACACAAGGTTTAATACATATAGTTGATAGCAAAAACAAGGATAATAGATGATATTAGACGCACTTATAGATGCGCTGCTTGATTCATTGCGTGCATTGCCGTTTCTCATAGCGGCATTTGCATTGATGGAGATATTGGAGAAGCATCAGGACAAATGGATAGACCATGTATTCGGGCGCATAGGCAGGAGCGGACCGCTTATCGGAGCGGTGGCGGGACTCGTGCCTCAGTGCGGATTCTCGGCAGCGATGAGCAACCTGTATGCGGGAGGCGTGATAAGCCTCGGCACGCTGATGGCAGTATTCCTTGCGACCTCGGATGAGGCCGTGCTCATCATGCTGAGCGAGCCGAGTGCTGTCGGCATGATTATGCCGCTGCTGGCAGCAAAGTTCATTATAGCGCTTGTCTGCGGCTTCCTCACGGATATGGTCGCAGGCAAGAAGGACACTCACGAGCATATACATGATATATGTATAGACTGCGGCTGCCGCAATCAGCAGGGTATACTCAAGCCGGCACTCATACATACAGGACGGGTATTCGGATGGCTCTTAGTCATCAGCTTTATATTAAATGTAGTGCTCGAATATATAGGCTCCGACAGACTCGCGAGTCTGTTAGGTGCTGGCAGTGTATTTCAGCCGCTTATAACAGCTCTCATAGGGCTCATACCTAACTGTGCGGTATCCGTGATGTTTACGAAGCTCTATATAGCGGGGAGCTTAAGCTTCGCCTCAGCGATAGCGGGCTTGTCCTCCGGCGCCGGACTTGGACTCATAGTATTATGCCGCATGAATCGCGACAGGAGGGATACCCTGAGGATAGCAGCGCTGCTGTATGCTTTCGCCGCACTTTCCGGCATAGTGCTGTGGATATTTTTGACCACAGTATCATAGCTGTGGTATACTTACTGTTTAATAAGGGAAGATAGGGGATAAGCTTATATGTCAATCGAGAATAAGACGCTTAGCGACAGGGAAGCCAATAGTGAGGCAGTTTCCAAGAATTTCATAGAGCGTGAGATAGATAAGGATCTTGCGGAGGGGGTATATGACAATGTGCATACGAGATTTCCTCCCGAGCCCAACGGCTATCTGCATATAGGACACGCAAAGTCCATTATCCTAAATTCAGGACTCGCCAAGGAGTATCACGGACTATTTAACCTCCGCTTTGACGACACCAATCCCATGAAGGAGAAGACGGAATACGTCAATTCCATAGTCGAGGATGTCAAGTGGCTCGGTGCCGATTTCAGAGGTGAGGTGCTCTTTGCGTCAGATTATTTCGGTGAGATGTATGACAAGGCAGTATTGCTCATCAAGAAGGGCAAGGCCTATGTATCGGACCTAAGCGCCGAGGAGATAAAGGCTACAAGAGGAGATTTCACGACGCCCGGCAAGGAGGATCCGTCAAGGAATCGCTCCGTCGAGGAGAACTTAAGGCTCTTTGAGGATATGCGCGACGGCAAATATGCCGACGGCGAGAAGGTGCTCCGTGCCAAGATAGACATGGCGAGCGGCAACATTAACATGAGAGACCCTGTGCTCTACCGTATAGCGAGACTTACGCATCACAACACAGGTGACAAGTGGTGCATTTACCCCATGTACGACCTCGCACACCCGATAGAGGATGCCGTGGAGGGCATAACTCACAGTATATGTACCTTGGAGTTCGAGGCGCACAGACCCTTGTACGAGTGGGTGGTAAATGAATGTGAGTATCCCAATCCGCCGAGGCAGATAGAGTTTGCCAAGATGTATCTCACCAATGTCATCACGGGTAAGCGCTACATCAAGAAGTTAGTCGATGACGGCATAGTAGACGGCTGGGACGACCCGAGACTCGTGACCATAGCAGCGCTAAGACGTAGGGGCTATACTCCGGAGGCGATAAGGAAGTTCGTCGAGCTTGCCGGTATATCCAAGGCTGACTCAAGCTGCGACTTAGATATGCTTGAATATTGCATCAGAGACGATCTTAAGCTCAAGAAGCCGCGTATGCTCGCAGTATTGCATCCGCTTAAACTTATCATAGATAATTACCCGGAGGGCGAGACTGAAACTCTTGATATGCCTAACAACTTAGAGGTACCAGAGATGGGCAGCCGCAGCGTGAACTTCGGCAGGGAGCTCTGGATAGAGCAGGAGGACTTCATGGAGACGCCTCCGAGCAAGTATCACAGGCTGTACCCCGGTAATGAGGTACGCCTCATGGGAGCTTATTTTGTGACCTGCACAGGCTGCGACAAGGATGCCGATGGCAATATTACAGCTGTGCACTGTACCTACGACAAGACTCAGAAGACAGGACAGGAGACACGTAAGGTCAAGGGCACCATACATTGGGTATATGCCGGAGACTGCTTCGATGCGACCGTGAGACTCTACGAGAATCTCGTAGACGAGGAGAAGGGCAAGCTCTCAGATGACGGTACACTCAATCTTAATCCCAACTCACTTACCGTGCTTGAGGGCTGCAAGTTAGAGCCAGCGCTTAAGGGCACCAAGCCCTACGACAGCTTCCAGTTTGTGAGAAACGGTTTCTTCAATGTCGATTGCAGGGACTCCAAGGAGGGCGCCCCGGTATTTAATCGTATAGTAGGACTTAAGAGCTCATTTAAGCTTAACAAATGATGACAGAGAGCAATGCAGAATATAAAAACAAAGTAACCTCGGGAGTGCCCATTTCTCCGCAGGAACCGCTATCCAACGGTCCTGAGATAATCTCAGCGGGTGCGGAAGGGCAAAATGCCGGTAAGCTCCGCATAGAGAAACGCACATTAGAGGCAACTGATGCCAATGCTACGCCAGAGGAGCTGTGGGAAGAGCTTAAGAGGAAATACCTATCATACAGACCAGCCTCGGAGCTGGAAGTAATAGAGAGAGCCTATAAGCTTGCGAGCGAGAAGCACGCCGGACAGAAGCGTAAATCCGGCGAGCCCTATATCATACATCCGCTAAATACTGCTATCATAGTAGCAGAGATAGGCATGGACAGAGATACCGTGGTAGGCGCTCTGCTCCATGATGTAGTAGAGGATACGGACGAGACTCTTGACGAGATAAGGGAGGAGTTCGGAGATGATGTTGCCCTCTTGGTGGACGGCGTAACGAAGCTCACTCAGCTCTCCCTCGATGCAGATAAGATAGAGCAGCAGGCAGAGAGCCTGCGCAAGATGTTCATAGCTATGGCCAAGGACATCAGAGTCGTGCTCATCAAGCTTGCGGATCGCCTGCACAATCTGCGCACGCTCCAATATCAGTCGGAGAAGAAGCGCTACGAGAAAGCAAGAGAGACTCTCGATATATATGCGCCCTTGGCTGAGCGCCTCGGTATCAGCAAGCTCAAGGTAGAGCTTGACGATACCGCTCTTAAGTATGTCATGCCGGATGTCTACAATGACATAGCGGCTCAGATGAACATGGTCAGGGATGAGCGCGAGGCATTTATAGCAGGCATTATCAATGACGTGCAGGCTCATCTCAAGGAAAACGGTATAGTCGCGACCATGAACGGACGCGTCAAGCATTTCCTGAGCATTTACAAGAAAATGGTGAACCAAAATAAGACCATAGACCAGATCTATGACTTATTTGCCGTGCGTATCATGGTAGACTCGGTCAAGGACTGCTATGCGGCGCTGGGTGTCATACACGAGATGTACAAGCCCATACCGGGGCGATTCAAGGACTACATCGCCATGCCCAAGCCCAATATGTATCAGTCGCTCCATACGACGCTCATAGGCAAGGACGGCGTACCCTTTGAGATACAGATAAGGACCTACGAGATGCACCGCGTGGCAGAGTACGGTATCGCGGCGCATTGGAAGTATAAGGAGACAGGCGGCTCCAATATCAAGGCTGACGGCAGTGACGACAGCAAGATGAGCTGGCTAAGGCAGATACTTGAGTTCCAGAATGACGCGAGCGACTCCAAGGACTTCCTCAATATGGTTAAGTCCGACTTTAATCTGCTTAATGATAATGTATACTGCTTCACGCCATCCGGAGACGTTAAGCCCCTGCCGTCCGGCTCTACGCCTATAGACTTTGCGTACAGTATACATTCGGCAGTAGGCAATCAGCTCGTCGGAGCGCGAGTAAACGGCAAACTTGTGCCCATAGATTATAAGCTAAATAACGGAGACCAGGTGGACATCATCACCTCGCAGAACTCCAAGGGACCAAGCTATGACTGGCTGAAGATAGTCAAGTCCACTCAGGCCAAGAACAAGATAAATGCGTGGTTCAAGAATATAAACCGAGAGGACAATATCCTCAAGGGCAAGGATATGCTTGAGCATTATTGCAAGGCTAAGGGAAGGACCTTAGCGGAGCTGTGCAAGCCCGAGTACATGGAGTCCGTGATGCGCCGCTATGCCATCAAGGACTGGGATACGGTGCTCGCCTCCGTAGGACACGGCAGTCTCAAGGAGGGACAGGTAGTAGGCAAGCTCATCGATGCCAAGGTGAAGGACGAAAAGGCTAATCTCACAGATGAGCAGGTGCTTAAGGCCACTCAGTCTGACGCTGCGCAGGGCGGAGATGCAGAAGGCAGCTCGCCTGCAACCATGCGCCGCAGTACCAAGGGCGGTATAGTAGTTAAGGGTATAAACGACCTCTCAGCCCGCTGTGCTCACTGCTGCAATCCGGTACCCGGAGATGAGATAATAGGCTTTGTAACAAGAGGCAGAGGCATCACCGTAC
>CAVHZK010000102.1:0-2641 GCA_963640215.1 bacterium
GGAGAATGTGCCATAGGCACTAATACCACAGCCTATGCTGCCGCCAAGAAATACGGCATAGAGGATAAGCTCCCGGTGCTGATAGCTGAGAAGACCGGGCCTCATTTTGCAGTAGGAGACACCTGCTACGCGTATGAGGAGGAGCTTGCTACCTTTAATCCTGACGGCAAGCAGATAGTGGCAAGGGAAAATGAGTGCTCGGCTCTAAGAAAGAGCACTCCGGGTGAGGCGTATTTCAATGTGCATACGGATATAACTCTGCCATATGATGAATTGCAATCAGTGAGGGCTGTAGCTAAGGACGGGGTGACGGATATAATCAGGGACGGCAGATTTGTGCTGCCGGGAACCGAAGTATTAAATCGCGCACTCGATTGTATATAGGCGGTATGGCAGGAGACGCCATATCAAAGGAAACCCTCATGCCTGCGTGCTTGCAGGCGCCACATATAATAAAAGTAAGGAGACATCCTGATGAAGATTTCAACAAGGAAGATACTAAGCTCACTATGCTGTATAGCATTAGTCTGCGGCATGACAGCGTGCGCAGGCAATAAGTCTGCTGAAAGTAAAGCTGCAGATAACACTGAAAACACGACAGCAGCCAAGGAAGCTGATGCTACAGATGCAAATGCGGAAAGCGAAGGCATAGCCGCAGCGCAGAGCCCGTATATACAGACTATTACGGCAGCACAGAAGGACTTAGCTGAGGGTGAGTCACCGTATTTTGGCATAATGCAGGTAAGTGTATTGGATGTAAGCGGAAATGTCGGTGAGACCAGCACGGTATATTCGTTTAAGGACAAGCAGGATCCGGAGAACATACTGTCCGTCACAGGGATGGAGATAGGCGACATTGAGGCGGACATGGACGAGGGCAACGATGTCGTGGTACTGTTTAACGGAGATATAATGAACGATGCCGAGAATACTCGCTTTATTGCTGTGCTGACAGATGGGGAATATCGTCTGAGGGAGGTTGAAGGCGTAACCTCGTACAACAACATGAGTGTATTTACACTTGAGACCAAGGACGGCAGCATCCAATTCCTTAAGGATAATTGCAAAATAGACGAAAATGCCTTAAAATCCGACAGCGGAGAGCAATTAAAGGTCTATTACGCAGACGGCGGAGAGCTGGGTAACTTCCCGCTGAGGATATTCTTAAAGTAGTGTTTAAGGTAATCAACGATTTCTCCATAGAGGCAATAGCGGAATCTGGGCAGTGCTTCCGTATCACGAGGGCAGACGAGCCGTCAGGCGGCGTCTGGCAGATTATCGCCTGTGGCAGAGTCTTGGAGCTTGAGTATCTCGGGGAGAGCCGCTACAAGTTTAATTGCGATGAGGCGGAATTTGACTCATTTTGGAGAGGATATTTCGACCTTGATACAGATTATGAGCTCTACCGTGCTGCGGCGCTGCCGGATGATGAGTATCTTAAGCGTGCGATAGGCTTCGGGCAGGGCATAAGGATACTTAGGCAGGAGCCTTGGGAGATGCTTATATCCTTTATCATCTCACAGCGTAAGTCTGTGCCTGCCATACGTACCTCGGTGGAGAGACTTGCGGAGCTTTTTGGAGAGCGCATAGAGGGCACTAAGGCTTATACCTTCCCGACTCCCCTTGCCTTAGCCAAGGCAGAACCGGTGGAGCTTGCAGCCTGCGGTTTGGGATACAGAGTCCCCTATGTGAGAGAGGCGGCAGAGCGTGTTGCGGAGGGGAGCTTGGAGTTAGCTGCTCTCTCAAGCCTTGATACCGATAGCCTTATACAAGCGCTCATGGAGCTAAAGGGAGTAGGCATAAAGGTAGCCTCCTGCGTGGCATTGTTCGGATATCACAGATTGGACGTTATGCCTGTGGACGTATGGATGCAGAGAGTCATTGAGACTGTATATAATGGCACCTTGCCTGCAGCATACAAGCCCTACGCCGGAGTCCTCCAGCAATATATGTTTAATTACGCAAGGCTACATAGTCTTGGGACGGATAAGTAATGAGTATGACTATGACTATGTATATGAGGAACTAAGAAGGATTGCTACATATCTTCCTAAGCACAACCAAAGACAGGACTATTGCTGGCTGTAATGCGATTAAACTTGCATCAGCCTTATTGCTCGCTGCATTTATAGGGCTTAATACGGGCGCCTTGCACTCCCAGGCGGCAGTGAGCTGGTGCTCCATGGATACTGACACGACAGCAGAGGCTGCCATAGTCATGGATATAGACTCGGGCGCGGTGCTCTGGGGCAAGAATATCAATACAGAGTACACGCCGGCATCCATCACCAAGCTTATGACGGCTCTGGTTGTGCTGGAGCATTGCTCGCTAAGTGACGAGGTAATCGTGGCAGATGAGGCAGTGGACAATCTTGAGTCCGGTGCGAGTACAGTAGGACTTGCCGCAGGAGACCGTCTGACTGTGGATGAGCTCTTGCACGCCATGCTGCTTCGCTCCGCCAATGACGCTGCCAATGCGCTCGCCTGTCATGTATCAGGCAGCATAGAGGAATTTGCCAAGGAGATGACCAAGCGGGCAGAGTCCTTAGGCTGCAAGCATACCATATTTCGTAATCCGAGCGGACTTACCACTCCGGAAAATGTGACCACCGCCTACGATATGGCTCTCATCGGTGCCGAG
>CAVHZK010000102.1:2743-4230 GCA_963640215.1 bacterium
CCGAGTGCGTGAATACCCCCGGTTTCTTGGAGGTCGAGAGCCGCCTTAGCTACTATATAAGTGGCGACAGCAAATATCCGGACGGTTTTACCGTGAATCAGGAGCACAAGATGCTCCTTAACAATACGGCATACAGCGATAGTAGAGTTATAGGCGGCAAGACAGGATATATCAAGGCAAGCGGCAACACCCTGGTCACCATGGCAGAGGACAATGGACTGAGGCTTGTGGCTGTGGTGCTAAAGGATAAGAATCCCGCACATTACAAGGATACCGAGAGTCTGCTTAACTTTGGATTCGATAATTTCGAGAGCGTGTCGATAGCCGATCCCGTGAACACCTATAAGGTCGCGGAGAGACTCCTTGCGGATAAGATTATCAATACGCCAAGTGCGGATTTCTATATAGAGGGGGAGACCTTTGTGACCATCCCCAAGGGCGCCGACTTAAGCGATATCACAGTGTCCTATGACTACAATATAGGAGAGGATGCGCCGGACAAGGCCATAGCAAGGATGGTATTTCGTTACGACGGCGTGGAGGCAGGCAGTGCTTTTGTCTTGGACGACAGAGTCTCCGACCTGTCAGTGATAGAGACAGCTGAGGAAGGCGAGGCCTTGAGTAAGCTTCCTGTCATGCGGATAATCATTATTGGAGTAGTGGGCGTAGTGCTTCTTGCCATGGGTACCGCTGTACTTATCAATGTAAGCCGCGCAAGGACCTTAAGAGAGCAGCGACAGAGGCGGCTTGCACGCAGGAAGAGACGCCTGATGGAGTTAAATGTGAGCGAAGAGGATTTCATGGATATGGTTAAGCAGGAACAAAGCCGCAGCTCTCGCCGGGATACAAGACGCAGATGAATACATTTTTAAGAAAAATATGTAACTATGAGACCTGCTCATACTTTATAGTCGGCGTGCTGACTACAGCCGTTGACTATATAGTATTTGCTATTATAAATGAAGTCCTAAAGCAGAGCATGGGCGTAAATCGCGCAAGCCTTATCGCAACCGTGGTATCATGGGTTGCGGCTGTCGCATTTGCATATATATCCAATAAGCTTGTAGTATTCAGGAATTTCTGCTTTGAGCCGGGATACCTCATTAAGGAGGCGGCGGCGTTCTTTGGCGCAAGGCTCCTAAGCGGTGTGATAGTGCTTATATTTATGTGGCTTGCCGTGAGCGTGCTTAATTGGAACGAATATGTAGCCAAGATACTCTCATCGGCGTTTAATATGATATTTAATTATGTCGCAAGCAAACTCTTCATCTTCAAAAAGTAAATATGTATATCTGGGCGCGTTTCTGACGCCAATAGTGCTGCTTACTATCATCGTCATCTGCGGCGGCGCTTATCCCTTTGGCGATAATTGCATACTGAAGACAGATATGTATCACCAGTATGCGCCGTTTTTCTCGGAGTTTAGGGAGAAATTGCAGCACGGCGGCTCGCTTAAGTTTACCTGGGATCTCGGCATGGGCGTGAAT
>CAVHZK010000103.1:0-3051 GCA_963640215.1 bacterium
TCCAGATAAGAATAGCCAAGTTTATCGTATAAATCAATCAGCTCAGACTTTCTAATCCCCAGGATTTCTGCTGCCCGCCCATGCGATATCGTTTGATTCAATATATAGGGATAGAGCAACAGTGCATTTCTTGTAAGCTCAGTTTCCGGATTCACCGCTACCAAATATTTTGACATTCCCGACGGTATCTGAATTGTGATAGATTCTGTTGTTATCATAAAATCACATCCTCCCTAAACGTCTTAAATTCGCCTCAACCATTTTCTCAATCTCAGCCTTGTATGCCATCCTTTTATGCGGCTCTCCGTGGTTTTACATTATTCAAGCTCTATAGTTCCCGGCGGTTTGGATGTAAGGTCGTAGAATACGCGGTTTACTCCCTTGACCTCGTTGACGATACGGGTCATGACGCGCTGCAACAGCTCGTAGGGGAGGTCTGCCGCCTCTGCAGTCATGAAATCGTCCGTTACGACAGCACGCAAGGCTACTGCATAGTCGTAGGTCCTAAAGTCTCCCATAACTCCGACTGAACGCATATTGGTGAGCGCCGCATAATACTGGCTTATCTGCTTGTCGAGTCCTGCCTTGGCCACCTCCGAGCGGAATATATAATCGGCATCCTGCACTATGCGTACCTTGTCTGCTGTGACCTCGCCGATAATACGTATGCCAAGTCCCGGTCCCGGGAATGGCTGACGATATACCAGATAATCTGGGAGTCCAAGCTCCAGACCTGCCTTTCTTACCTCGTCCTTAAAGAGCAGTCTCAGTGGCTCTATTATCTCCTTGAAATCCACATAATCCGGAAGTCCGCCTACATTATGATGTGACTTAATGGTGGCGGATTTACCGAGTCCAGACTCTATGACATCGGGGTAAATAGTACCCTGCACGAGGTAATCCACCTTGCCTATCTTCTTGGCCTCACGCTCAAATACACGTATAAACTGCTCGCCTATAATCTTGCGCTTAGCCTCCGGCTCCTCAACGCCTTTAAGCTTGTCGTAGAACTCCTGCTGTGCATTGACACGTATGAAGTTAAGCTTGTACGGTCCCTTGGGTCCGAACACAGCCTCTACCTCATCGCCTTCATTCTTGCGGAGCAGTCCGTGATCTACAAACACACAGGTAAGCTGCTCTCCTACTGCCTTGGCAAGCATGGTCGCGGCAACTGATGAATCAACACCGCCTGAGAGTGCGCAGAGCACCTTGCCGTCTCCCACCTTCTCGCGGATACTCTTCACCGTATCCTCTACAAAGGTGGTCATCTTCCAGTCGCCTGTGCAGCCGCATACATCGTATACGAAGTTGTGCAGCATCTTGTTGCCCTCACGGCAATGCTGCACCTCCGGGTGGAACTGCACGGCATATATACGGCGCTTGGCATCGGACATCGCTGCCACAGGGCAGACAGGCGTAGCGCCCGTTATACTGAAGCCCTCCGGTACCTCACTGATATAATCAGTATGACTCATCCAGGTCAGAGTATCTGTATGTACGTCCCTGAATAATATATCTGTTGTATCTACCTTGACATCAGTTTTGCCGTACTCTGAGACAGGCGCAGTCTCTACCTTGCCGCCTAAAGTATAGGCTATCAGCTGCGAGCCATAGCATATACCGAGTATCGGTACACCTAAGTCAAATATCTCTCTATCTATATGCGGGGACTCCTCCGCGTATACGGAGTTAGGTCCTCCTGTAAATATTATGCCCTTGGGGTTCATCTCCCTTATCTTATCTATACCGATAGTATAGGAATAAACCTCGGCATATACGCCCTCGTCGCGGACACGTCTTGCAATCAGCTGATTGTACTGACCGCCGAAATCGAGCACCATGATCATCTCACGCATCTTTAATCCCCGTTCTGCCGCTTCTCTTATGCGGCACAACAGACAGCTTGTCCGCTGCCTGTCTATCTATAATGTAACCGGTGCTTGGCACCGCTTGTTAACTATCCTTAGCTATGTCTACAATTATATCCGCACACTTGTCGTAGCCCAAGAATCCCGAGTCAAGCGACAGATGATAATTCTCTGCCACGCCCCATTTCTTGCCCGTGAAACGATTGTAGTAATTGTGGCGTGCGGTATCCTTCCTGAGCATGGTACGCTTGATAACATTGGTATCATCAGAGCCGATAAGCTCTGCCACGCGCTTTGCTCTGTGCAGCTCGTCAGCGTAAATGAATACATTGATGCAGTCTATGCCTGCGGTGAGCAGTATATTGTCAGCGCAGCGTCCAAGTATAACGCAGGGTGACTTGACCGCGAAATCCTTGATAACAGCCTCCTGTATGAGCTTAAGCTTCTCGTGGCTGTCACTGTAGTAATTGCTGGAAATATTGCCGAGTGTAGTCATAAATGACTCGAACTTGGACATATCCTCGCCCTCGTCCTCTACCATATCCGGATCGAAGCCCGTTGCCTTGACTGCTTCCTTGATAATATCCTTGTCATAGAACGGAACACCGAGCCGCTCGGCAACCTTCTTGCCTATACTGTGTCCGCCTGCTCCGTATTCTCTGCTCAATGTAATTACTTTCATTGCCGCTCCTTTTTGAAAACTCCCGACGGACAGCCGTCGGGAGTATATAACCGCTGTATGTTCATCGTCTTTAATTATAAAACAACGAACATCCTGCTGTATAGAGTCTTTATTACTTAAGTGTAACCTTGGATCCCTCAGCCTCAAGCTTAGCCTTGATATCATCAGCTGTAGCCTTGTCTGCGCCCTCCTTAACAACCTTCGGTGCGCTCTCAACAAGATCCTTAGCCTCCTTAAGTCCGAGACCGGTAATCTCACGGATAACCTTGATAACCTTGATCTTGTTCGGTCCTACGTCTGTAAGCTCTACGTCGAACTCTGTCTTCTCCTCAGATGCTGCTGCAGCTCCTGCACCTGCACCTGCTGCTACTACAACGCCTGCTGCTGCAGATACGCCGAACTCTTCCTCTACTGCCTTTACAAGCTCATTGAGCTCAAGAACCGAGAGCTCCTTGATAGCCTCGATGAACTCAGCTGTTGTCAACTTTGCCATTGTCTAAT
>CAVHZK010000104.1:0-2230 GCA_963640215.1 bacterium
GCTTGGGATAGGCTGCCCGATTAAGCTTGTGACAGGGATATCCTGTGCGGGCTGCGGTATGACGAGGGCATGGCTTGCAGTGCTGCATATGGATATGGGCGCTGCGTTTAAGTATCATCCGCTGTGGTGGAGCATTATACCTGCTGTATTGATATACATTTACCGCGACAGGCTGCGTAAAAGAACGTTAAACATTTTCATATTTATATTTATCACGGCATTTGTTATAGTATATCTGTACAGGTTAATTGCAGGCGGACAGAATATCGTCGTATTTAAGCCGCAGGACGGGCTTATATGGCGAGTGTTCGTCAGAGCAGGTGAGCTAATAAGGAGGGGATTATATGTATTGCAGTAATTGCGGCGCTGAGGTTAAGGACGGCGATAAGTTCTGCCAGTCATGCGGAGCACCGACGGCAGCTTCAGAGAAGATAAAGGCTGCGGCAGGCGAGGTAATCAATTCTGCCGAGAAGGAATTAAGCAGCGCGATTGACGAGGTTGAGACCTCATTCAACAATGCGGGCAATAGGTCAAATGCTGCAGATACAGTAGGCACGGCGGGAGCAGGCAGTGCTGATGCTGTCGACACAGTCGTGGCAGCTACTGATAGCTCTAATGCAGGAGGAAGCCCTGATATGAATAGCGGCGCACCCAAGGTGAGACTTAAGGACGACAGAGGCATAGCATCATACATATTGCTCAACCTTATTACCTGCGGTATCTATGGCTTCTATTTCATACACAAGATGGCGCAGGAGGTAAATATCGCCTGCGAGGGAGATGGTGAGGAGACTCCGGGTCTCATGATATTCATATTGCTCTCCATCGTGAGCTGCGGCTTCTATGCTTACTATTGGTACTACAAATTAGGCAACAGGCTTGCATTCAACGCACCGCGCTACGGACTCAGCTTCCAGGAGAATGGTACTACCGTGCTGCTCTGGTGCGTAGTAGGAATAGTGCTCTGCGGCATTGGACCCTTGATAGGTATGTATCTGCTCATCAAGAACAGTAACCAGATATGCGCAGCATATAACAAGCAGAACGGTCTGCAGTAAGCTAAGTATACCAAGCGCCCTCCCTACGAAATACATAAGTGGGGAGGGCACATTTTCAAGATAACATCTATCCGGAGGAGAGGGAAATGGACATACAGGCGGAATCATTAAAGCTGCATTACGAGCTGCGCGGTAAGTTAGAGATAAAGGCGAGAGCCAAGGTGGACAGCTCTGAGGATTTAAGTCTTGCATATACGCCGGGCGTTGCAGAGGCGTGCAAGGAGATAGAGAAGAACCCGGAGAAGAGCTGGGAGCTCACACGCCGCTGGAATACTGTTGCCGTAGTCACGGACGGCACGGCTATACTAGGTCTCGGCGACATAGGCCCGGAGGCAGGTATGCCTGTAATGGAGGGCAAATGCGTGCTCTTTAAGGAATTTGGCGATGTGGATGCCATTCCTCTATGTATACGCAGCAAGGATGTTGATACCATAGTGGATACCATTGCTCTCTTGGCGGGTTCCTTTGGCGGAGTTAACTTAGAGGATATCGCAGCACCGAGGTGCTTCGAGATAGAAGAGAAGCTAAAGGAAAAGTGCGACATCATTGTATTCCATGATGACCAGCACGGCACTGCCGTAGTAGTTGCTGCCGCTCTCATCAATGCCATGAAATATACCGGCAAGAAGATGGGCGAGGTCAAGATAGTCATAAACGGAGCCGGTGCGGCAGGCATAGCCATAGGCAATCTGCTCATCAAGATGGGCTTCGGCAATATAGTAATGTGCGACATCAACGGCATTATCTGTGAGGGAGACGAGGGGTTGAACTTTGGACAGGAGGCTATCTCCCATATATCCAATCTCCATCACGAGCACGGTAAGCTTGCCGATGCCATGCGCGGTGCAGATATATTTATAGGAGTATCACGTCCGAAGCTTGTCACCAAGGAGATGGTAGCCTCCATGCACGAGGGCATAGTATTTGCCATGGCCAATCCAGTGCCGGAGATTATGCCGGAGGAATCCAAGGCGGCAGGAGCCGCTGTAGTAGGCTCCGGCCGCTCGGATTATCCCAATCAGATAAATAATGTACTGGTATTCCCCGGAATATTCAGAGGTGCGCTCGACGTACGCGCCAAGGAGATTAACGACGAGATGAAGGAGGCTGCGGCTTATGCGCTCGCAGGACTCGTATCGGACGAGGAATTGAGTGCCGAGTATGTCATACCC
>CAVHZK010000105.1:0-12554 GCA_963640215.1 bacterium
TCACAACTGAGATGCTTATCAGGAATGCACGGCTTATGCTCACGCCGTCCTCCATGCTGGCTATGGGCATGGTCATAAGGAAATATGTGTCCTTGTCTGAAAATTGTCCCCAGCATTCAAGATAGCTTGTATTTGAGCGTCTGTCATTAAAAAGCTGAATAATATAATTGTCTCCGCGTTCGAGCACCTCTATCGACGGAGTGTGCTTGCCGTCCGGCTTGAGCTTATCCCCGACTGTATCTTGGCCTTGTGGCTCAGAATCGTTAGACATCTCGTAGGGATTATCTCCAAGTATCGGGAAGAAGGGCTCCTCGTAGTCTCCAAATACCTCGTTAAATGAAATGTACGCCTTCAGCTTCATCTGATTCCACTCGGATTCACGACTGGTTGCTGCCGACAGAGTACCTGCCGAATTCATCATTACTATATCTATATTGGAGCGCTCGCTTAGGTTGCGCAGCATGGAGATGGACTCTGAATCCTGAGCATTTTGGTCATAATCATCCTTGAGTATACTCAACAGATCCTGCCCCTTTGCCTCACTGCTTACCACTGAGCTGTCTATGGTCTCGTAGGCGGTGCGCAGCTGTTTTATCTTCTCATCGCGGTAGAAGCGCAGCAAAAAGAAGCTATAGAATACCAGCATTGCCACTACCAATACTGCAAACAGCCCCACAAATATCAAGGTAAATTTTTTTCTGATTGAATGCTTCATGCGCCTTACGCTCTACGCTCTAACTTGTATTTTAAGTCCCCTGCAACAAGCTCTAAACCTTATGCTCCAGCTTTTATGTTCTAAACTCTATATTCTAAGCTCTAAGCTCTGCGCTCTAAGTTCTGAAAATGCGGCACACCTGCTGCTACGGCACTCACACATTCTCCGTGAACTTATAGCCCATGCCCCAGATGGTCTTTATCTGATTGCCTGCCTCACCTAATTTAGCTCTGAGCTTCTTGACATGCGTATCTATGGTTCTTGAATCCCCGAAATAATCATAGTTCCAGACATTATTAAGTATATTGTCGCGGCTTAGAGCTATGTTTTTGTTGCTGATGAAATACTCCAAGAGCTCAAACTCCTTGAAGCTTAACTCTACCTCCTTGCCGTCCGCGGTCACTGTATGCGCCGCCTTGTTGATGGTTACTCTGCCGCAGGTGATTACGTCATTTTCGGCATTATTGGCACGGCGCAGTATCGCGTCAACTCTCGCAGTGAGTATCTTGGGCGAAAAAGGCTTGCTGATATACTCATCAACGCCCAAGTCAAAGCCGTGCAGCTCATCCTGCTCCTCGCCCCTTGCAGTCAGCATAATAATGGGTACTCTTGAGGTCTTGCGCACGGTCTTGGCAACCTCCCAGCCGTTCATCTTGGGCATCATCACATCCAGGATAATGATACCTATGTCCTTGTCCTCATAGAACAGCTCTACAGCCTGCTCGCCGTCCTCAGCCTCTATACATTCAAAGCCCTTGATGGTCAGGAAATCATTGATAAGCTTCCTGATACGCATCTCATCATCTACGATAAGCACCTTTGTTTTACTCATACCATACCTCTTAATAACACTCTAAAAGTGTTGACAAACGGCTGTACGAGAGTGCGTAAGCACGCAGCAATCCGTCACTTTTAGATTATGCAGCGCCTGCAAGCACGCAGGCATGATTGTTGACTCACATCCGCAGAGCCTTAAGGATAGCAGGCAGCACTGCCTTAAGCCCCAGAGCTTCCCTTACAAATCTGCTCCTTGTTTGTGCCCTATTGTAGATATAATCTGTGTCCGAAATGTGAAGATATTGTTTTGCCCTCGTCATTGCCACATAAAACAAACGTCTCTCCTCCTCTAACTCCTGTATCGAGGCTGTCTTGGACGGAGTGATACCCTCATTTGCCGATATAATATAGACTGCATCAAACTCCAGCCCCTTGGCGGCATGGAAGCTCATAAGGCTTATATAAGGCAGCTCGTACCTACTGCTTGCCGTTATCTCCGATATAGCGCGCTTAACCGCCAGACCTGTCCTGTGCGTGCGGTAGAGTATGCCTACTGTGTTGAGCTTATGCGAAAGCCTTATTATATCTGCCGCGACCCATGCAGCCTCATCTACCTGTGTCCGAAAGCTCCGCAGCCCAAGTGCCACACTCGCATCGCTTACAGCGTTAAATTGCTTGGCATAGCGATCCTGATTGTGGGAAATGAGTCTTGACGCTGCTCTGATAATGCGCTTAGACGAGCGATAATTAGTGAAGAGCTCTATGTAAGCGGCCTGCGGATAATAATCCTTAAACTTAAGCATTATGGAAGGATCCGAGCCTCTGAAGGCATATATGCTCTGATCATCGTCTCCCACTGCAAATATATTGTTGAGCGGCGCTGCGAGCAGCCTCACTGCCTCAAACTGCACCCGGTTAATGTCCTGAAACTCATCTATCATTACGAAGCGAAAGCGATTTCTTAAGGCGTCCCGAAAAGCCTTATCTGTTTTAAGCCTCTCATTAAAGAGCACAAGCATGTCATCAAAATCAATAAGGCCGTTTTTAAGCATCTCCGCCTGATATATGCCTATGAGTCGGTGTGGGAGGTCTGCGGCAGCCGCATTTGCAGTTGTACCTGCAAGTGCAGACATTTTATGCACCGCCAATGTACTGCAATCATTTCCCGCTACTGTGTATCCTGTCAATATATCTGCAGCAGTCTGAGCTACAAGGGTTGCTTGGCTCTCGACAGGATTAACACCTGTCGTATATATGCTTTCCGTATTTTTGATGACACTGATGCGATTTAAGAGATAGGTATAATAGTCCGAAGTGTACTTGTTCCCGGGGCAGAGCCTCTGCACTATGCGGCGCAATATTGCTATGCACTCTGTGCCTTCCGCAAGCCGCAGATGAGCGTATTCCGGGATAGACCTAAGGAAGCGATAGAAGACTGAATGAAAGGTCCCGAAGGTAAGCTGAGAATAATTCTGCCTCGGTAAGGCTGAGGCTGCTGAGTCGGCGCAGAGTCTGAAGGTTCTTGACTTCATCTCCGCGGCAGCTGCAACTGTAAATGTTATGACCAATATCTCTTCGGGTCTCGCTGTGCCGCTCTCCACAAGGAACCTAACTCTGTTCGTGATAACCGTGGTCTTGCCGCTCCCCGGCCCCGCTATAACCATAGCCGGTCCGGTGCGATGCCTTATACCTCTTAGCTGATCCTTGTTAAATATGGGTGCTGCCATAGCCTGATACCATAGTCATCTATATAAAGTATAAGGGCGAGGACACAGGTAATGTGTCTTCGCCCCATGAAGCAATTACTTATCTTCTGTATCTGTCGTCGCGGTCGCGTGAACCTCTGCGGTCACGATCGTAGCCTCCGCGTCTGTCGCCTCTTTCTGAGCGCTCACGCTCTCTGTTGGCACGCTGTGCCCTGCTGCGCTCTGCCTCAAGCTCGGGCGACCAGGTGTCATCATTTATATCTGACGGGCGCATGGACAGATCTATCTTGCCGCCTATCTCGTCAACCTTGATGACTCTGACCGTTACCTCATCTCCTAGATTAACGACATCCTCAACCCTGGCTACACGGCTGTCTGCAAGTCTCGAGATATGCACAAGGCCCTTCTTGTTCGGTCCCAACTGTACCTGTGCACCTATCGGCAGGATATTTACAACAGGTCCGGAGGTAATCAAGCCTACCTCTATGTCCGTGACTATGCTCTCGATAATCTCGATAGCCTTGTCTATCATCTCCTGATCCGTGCCGCATACAGATACCTGTCCGTCCTCTTCGATGTCTATCTGTACGCCGGTCTCCTCAATAATCTTGTTGATGGTCTTGCCCTGCTTGCCGACTACATCGCCTATCTTGGAAGGATCTATCTGTATGGAGCTTATCTTAGGTGCATACTCTGAGAGCGTCGGTCTCGGCTCTGCTATGCAGGGCTTCATGATCTCATTCATGATATAGAGACGAGCCTCATGTGTGCGTGCTATAGCCTCCTCGACTATGGGTCTCGTAAGTCCGTGAATCTTGATATCCATCTGGATGGCAGTTATGCCCTTCTCGGTACCTGCCACCTTGAAATCCATGTCTCCGAAGAAATCCTCCAGACCCTGTATATCGGTGAGCACAATGTAATCATCATCTGTATCTCCCGTCACAAGTCCGCAGCTGATACCGGCTACCATTGACTTTATCGGTACGCCTGCTGCCATGAGTGAGAGCGAGGATGCACAAGCTGATGCCTGCGAGGTGGAGCCGTTGGACTCCAAGGTCTCCGATACTGTACGGATGGCATAGGGGAACTCCTCTACGCTCGGGAGTACCGGCAGGAGTGCTCTCTCTGCCAATGCTCCGTGACCTATCTCACGACGTCCCGGTCCTCTTGACGGCTTGGTCTCGCCTACCGAATATGAGGGGAAGTTATAATTGTGCATATACCTCTTGGAGGTAACATTTTCATCAAGTCCGTCTATCTTCTGTGCGTCTGAGAGCGGAGCAAGCGTGCAGATATTAAGTATCTGCGTCTGACCTCTCGTGAACATGCCGGAGCCATGTACTCTCGGCACCACGTCTACCTCTGCCGCAAGCGGTCTTATCTCTGAGATAGCTCTGCCGTCGGGACGCTTTCTGTCCTTAAGTATCATCTTGCGGACAGTCTTCTTCTGATACTGATACACCGCCTCACCGAGCACTGCGAGCCAGTCCTCGCGGTCTGCGAATTTCTCCTTGAGTCTCGCTGTGATGCTCGCTATATTGGCATCTCTCTTCTGCTTCTCGTCGCAGAATACAGCCTCCTCCATTTCAGCCGGCGGAACCTCCTCCTTGATAGCCGCAAACAGCTCCTCTGGAATAGCGCATGATACATAGCTGTGCTTGGGTCTGCCTACCTCAGCAACTATCTTGTCCATCCATGCTATGATGGTCTTGTTTATCTCATGCGCCTGATAGATAGCGTCAATCATCACCTCATCGCTTATCTCATTGGCACCTGCCTCGATCATGATGACCTTATCTCTCGTAGATGCAACAGTGAGTGCAAGATCCGATATAGCCTTCTCGGCATTGGACGGGTTGAAGATAAACCTGCCGTCTATAAGTCCTACCATGGTAGCGGCGCAGGGGCCGTCAAACGGAATATCAGATATAGCTGTAGCAAGTGATGAACCAAGCATTGCTACCACCTCTGGCGGGCAGCTCGGATCTACTGACATGACCATGTCGTCCAAGAGGACGTCATTTCTGTAATCCTTGGGGAACAGCGGTCTCATGGGACGATCTATAACTCTCGAGGTAAGGACTGCATGTTCGCTTGCCTTGCCCTCTCTCTTGTTAAATCCACCCGGTATCTTGCCTACAGCATACATCTTCTCCTCGTACTCTACAGAGAGCGGGAAGAAGTCAATGCCGTCTCTCGGCTCCTTAGACGCTGTAGCAGTAGCAAGTATAGTAGTATCGCCGTAATGCATCAGCACGGCTCCGTTGGCCTGAGCTGAGACTCTGCCTATATCAGCTGTAAGCGTTCTGCCGCACAGCTCCAGACTATAGGACTTGTACGGTCTGTCTAATTTCTTGGAAAATGTTCCGAAATCTGAATCCATCTCTTTCTCCTTACGCATCACCCCAAGCTTGTATCTCTTCCTTGCGCCCTGTGCTGCATGTACGAATATGCCGCGACTTGGCAGGGCTTATCCTTAGCTTCCCGGGTGATGTCCTTCAATAAAAATACCTTTACATACAAGGTCAACTATACATTTTTGTGCTACATGCGTCAAGGGCAAAATCAGTTTCCTCTTATACTCCTGTAAATGCTGCGCATAAGCTCATATATACTCCTATGCTTGGCCTTAAGCCTAAGGAGTCTGCGTTCTGCTGTAGGAAGCTCATTAAGAAAGCGCACATTGGCACTGTCTAACACTGCGCTGTCCTTGCCCTCCTTGATATCTATAAGGAAACGGCTGCGGGCTGCTGCCTCGGCTGTGGCCTCAGCGTAGTGTCCATCGGTATCGTGGTTGAAGCTTTCATAGAGCTTAAGCATGTCCGAGAAATGTCTCTCCCACTTATCGCTGGCGCCGGCGCTATCCATACTCTCTCCCCAGGAACCGGCTCTGCCCATGCGGTATGCGCTCATCTCCTTATCAATGTAATACACGCTGCCGTGCATGAGCATCGCAAGCTGCAGCGGGATGTCTCCCACCGGGCAATCGAAGTACCACTGCGGGAGTGCCTTGGCATACTCTGTGCGGAAGAAAAGTGACGCCGTAGGGATATTTTCCTTCTTGGATATGACCTGCTCTGTCGCTATGACTCCGGAGGCTGTATACGGTCTGATGCCTGACGCACTCCGAAATGCCGTATCCTCGGTCACAACCGAGGCCGCATGACAGCAGAGTGCATACTCTGGATGGGCTTCCATACAATCGAACTGCGTCTGCAACTTGGATGCATCAGTCCAGTAATCGTCGCCCTCGCACATGGCTATATATCTGCCCTCCGCTCTCGGGAAATTAAATACTCCGCTGATATTGGAAATCCCCTTGGAGTATTGATTCTCGGCCTCATATAGAGGCTTAATTATATCTGGATATCTGTCTGTATATTCCCTGATGATGTCTATGGTATCATCAGTCGAGCAGTCATCGTGGATAAGTATCTCGAAGGGAAAGCTTGTCTGCTGCATCAGGAAGCTGTCTAAGGCCTGTCGCAGGTATCTGCCGTGGTTATATGTGATACATGATATTGATACAATAGGTTTTGGCACGCTCATTCACCCGTTTTCTTCCATCTTGGAGAGCTTGGCTGCCTGATCGGCAGTGATAAGCGCATTTATCAGCTCGTCTAAATCGCCGTTCATCACCTTGTCTATACTGTACAGGGTAAGCTTGATACGGTGATCCGTTACGCGACTCTGCGGAAAATTATAGGTGCGTATCTTCTCTGAGCGGTCACCGCTGCCTATCTGCGAACGTCTGAGATCCGCTTCCTCATTTTGCTTGCGCTCTAACTCCATCTCGTAGAGACGCGAGCGCAGTATGCGCATGGCCTTCTCCTTGTTCTGTAGCTGAGATTTCTCCTCCTGCATATGTATGACTATGCCCGAGGGGTAATGCGTAAGTCTCACCGCAGAGTCCGTCGTGTTGACGCACTGTCCGCCGTTGCCTGACGCCCTGAATACATCCCAATGTATGTCATTGGGGTTAATCTCAACATCGACCTCCTCGGCCTCCGGCATAACTGCCACGGTTGCAGTCGAGGTATGTATGCGTCCGCCTGACTCGGTCTCCGGCACTCGCTGCACACGATGCACTCCCGACTCATATTTCAGCTTGGAATACGCCCCGCGGCCGTCCACCATGAAGGTTATCTCCTTAAAGCCGCCTATGCCTGTCTCATTAAATGAGGCGAGCTCAGTCTTCCAGCCATTCTTCATGGCATAATTGGTATACATCCTGTAGAGATCCGCTGCAAACAGTGCAGACTCGTCGCCGCCTACACCTGCTCTTATCTCCATATATATATTCTTGTCGTCGTTGGGATCCTTAGGTAACAGCAGCAGTTTAAGCTCATTTTCAGACCTCTCTATGGTCTCTCTGGCTGTAGCAAGCTCCTCCTTGAGCATGTCGCGCATATCTTCGTCATGCTCATGCTCAAGCATATCGAGAGCCGCGTCGCGGTCACCTATGGCCTGCTCATAGCGCTTATATTCCTCTGTTATGGGCTGCAATTCTGCCTGCTCCTTGAGTAGCCTTGTGAAACGCTCGGCATCCTCTGACGCATCCGGTGCAGCCAAGGCTCTCATCAGCTCCTCATAATGATCTGCTATATCCTTTATACACTCTATTCCTCTCAAGTTCTACTCCTGCTTTGGTTTGTCTGTGCTGCTGATATCTGTCTACATATTGGAGACTAATGCCTATACTGCATCTGCGTACGTACATATCGACTCTGACAGTCTGTTGGTGCTGAGTGTTGTATCCTGTTACCGTACGTTGCAGTCTACAGCTTCAGTCTCGCGGCGACTACCCTGTCCCTGCCGCCAAGATCCTGTATTGCCTCTATATCTGTATATCCATTTGCATCAAGCAGTCCGCTTACCTCCTCGGCCTGCTCAGAGCCTATCTCAAGGTAGAGCCTGCCGCCTGCATTAAGCCTGCTGCCTGCCTCGCGAGCTATGATCCTATAATAATGAAGCCCGTCTGCACCACCGTCAAGAGCTGCTCTCGGGTCATGTACTCTTACCTCCGGCTCTAAGGTATCTATCACCGGGCTCGGTATATACGGCGGATTGGACACTATCACCTCGTATTTATCCGATATATCCGCAAACATATCACTGAGCACGAAGCTTACCTCAGCCTTGTTGCTCCTTGCATTATCACGCGCCCTCGTAAGTGCCGCCTTGCTGACATCCGATGCCGTGACGCTACTATAGCCGCCTAAAGCCTTGAGTGCAATTGCTATACAGCCGGAACCGGTACAGAGATCCAAGAGTCTGATATCCTTATCTTGCTCCCTCTTAAGTACAGTCTCAACCAAGATCTCCGTATCCTGTCTTGGTATCAGCACCGCAGAATCCACGCGAAACTCTAAGCCCATAAATGCCGCCGTGCCCAATATATGCTGCAAGGGTATGCGGCTTGCTCGCTTAGCTATGTATTGCTCATAATCTGCCCTTGCGCTGCAGTCTCCCGGACAGTATTCGATGTCCTGCGGCTCACTGCCACCGACTGCCCCTGCGCAGAGCTCCCTGTCCAATCCTGCCGCAAGCTCCGCGCCCGTCTGTCCATAGGCTCGCATAAGCAGCTGCCGTGCGTCATAGGCGGCATTCTCTACGCCTGCATCTCTTAATCTGTCTGTGCCCTCACGGAGCATATCTCTTACTGTCATGATCTATATAATGTGCTATTGTGTGCTGCGAATCAATTTTCTCTTAAATCAGAAGTCAAGCGACTATCGTCTCAGACATCTTAGATAGCTTACTGCATAACACACTGTCTTGCTTAACTTTAATTGCCGCCATCAATATCATTTACCGCTGTGTCTTGCCTCTGCCTTCACAAGCAGCTCGCGCCCGAGCGCGTCAGGTCCGTCTGGGAAATTCTCCCCTATATAGCTCTTCCAGTCAAATACCGCCTCAACAGCGGCTATGGCTACCTCTATCATACTGTCGTCCGGCTCATAGGTCGTAAGTCCCTGCATCCACATACCGGGGCGTGAGAGGAGCTCAACTATCTTGGATTCGCTTCTTCCTGCAAGTCTCAGGAACTCATAGCTCACTCCGGCTATGACAGGCAGGAGTATAATGCGTGACAGGAACCTGTAGAGCGGTGACTCAAATCTGAATACCATGAAGAACAATATGCTGATAATCATTACTATGACGATAAAGCTCGTTCCGCAGCGCTTGTGTTCCTTACTCGACACGGCTACATTGTCCACATTTAAGGGCAGACCGTGTTCTATACAATTGATGCACTTATGCTCTGCCCCGTGATACATAAAGGTGCGCCTTATATCCTCTGTCCGTGATATAAGCTTGATATATAATATAAATATCCCTACTCTGAGACAGCCCTCAAGGAGTGCAATCAGAGTATCTGATGCGATAAATCGTTTCAAGAGTCCCGCAACGGCAAGCGGCAGCCACATAAACACTATGACAGCTATGATAACCGCAAATATCATGGATGCTGTCATTACTACCTTCTCGGCATTATCGCCGAAGGTCTTGTCCAGCCAGCGCTCGAACCTACCCGGCTCCTCACCCTCATCGTCCTCATAGAATGAAGCAGAATACATGAGTGTCTTCATACCGACTATGATTGACTCGACGAAGCTAAATGACCCCCTTATAAAGGGCAGTCCCGCAAGCTTAAAGCGTGCGGTAAGCGGCACTCTGTCAATAACCGCTACCTCTATCTCCTTGTTGGGCTTGCGGACGGCAACAGCACATTTGTTGCCGTTACGCATCATTATTCCTTCTATAACGGCCTGTCCGCCGATACCGCTGTATTTCATGTATTTTCCTCTATCGACATCTTCATTTGCCAGTCGGTAAATGTCAACTGCCCTGTGTTACTCCAAAAGTGTTGACGGATGAGAGCGCGTAAGCGCGTAGCAATCCGTAACTTTTAGAGTATGTGGCGCCTGCAAACACGCAGGCATGGTTGTTTACCCAAAAAGGGACCGGACTGCATATAGCCCGATCCCCAACTGATACTGAATTGCTCCCTTTTGACCCTAATATCAACTTATCTTACGCCGTACTTCTTGTTGAATGCCTCAACACGACCTCTTGCTGCGGCTGCCTTCTCCTTACCTGTGTAGAACGGATGGCACTTTGAGCATACCTCGACCGTGATTGCCTCCTTGGTGGAGCCTGTTGTAAATGTGTTGCCGCAATGGCAGGTAACAGTTGCCTGATAGTACTTCGGCTGGATCTCTGCTTTCATCTTTATACCTCTCCTTATGCGCCGGCGATTACCGACCGCCGACAATCAGTGTAATAAGTGAATCCTATCACTTTCTCCCCTGTTGCGGACCTAATCCGCAAACAAGCTGTCTAAGTGTAGCACAATGCCCTGTCCTATGCAAGCACTTCTTATTTTCTCACGCCCCATTTAATCCTAATTAGATAGCATTGACGACCAAGCTGTAAGTGTAAGCGTTATATCTCTAAGGCTGCCGCCAAGGCATCACCTGTGGCAAGGACGGCATTGCCCGGAGCCTTAAGAGCCTCTCCGATAACTATAACCTTGTCTGCCAGCTTCTCGCAGCTCTCCTTAAGTGCAGCATTGGAACGTGAGCCCATGGCAAGTACTATGTTGTCATAGCCTCTGAGCGAGCCTGCTGTGCCGTCTGCCAGAGTATAATCTACTCCGTCTGCATAGAACTGTCCTACCCTTGCACCCGGACGGAGCAGCACCTTGTGTATCTCAAAGTTTTCGAACATATAGCGGCGGTTCTCCTTGGTGACATCCTCTGCGATAAGCTCCTTCATCTCAATGATGCCTACCTCATGTCCCCGCTCTGCAAGGTACTCTGCTGCCTCACAGCCAACCATACCGCCTCCTACTACAAGCACCTTGTTTCCGACATTTGCCTTGCCGCAGAGCAGATCCTGAGCCGTAACAAAGCCGCAGTCCTTGAGCCCCGGTATCGGAAGTATCAGCGGATCAGAACCACTCGCAAGTATAATTGCATCCGGCTTAAGCTCGCTCAAGAGCTCCTTAGTTGCCTCTGTGTTGACTCTCAGGTCTACCTGCTCCTCCTCGCAATGAACTATCATTGAGCGGATAGCCTCAGTAATCTGTCCCTTGCCTGTAGGATAGGCTGCTATGCGGAAGTTTCCTCCAAGCTCTGCCTCCTTCTCAAGCAGTGTTACCTTATGTCCTCTCTTGGCACATGCAAATGCAGCATAAAGTCCTCCCGGGCCTCCGCCGACTACTACAACCCTCTTGGGTGACTCGACAGCAGTGAGCACATGCTCCTTGCCTACACAGGGATTGACTGCACAAGTTATAGACTTGCCTGCAAACATATTAGGCACACAGCCTAAGAGACATCCTATGCACGGAGATAAAGACTCCAGCTGGCCTGTTCTTGCCTTGTTCGGAAGCTCCGGATCCGCAATACTCTGTCTGCCGAAGGCTACCAGATCTGCACGTCCCTGCTTAACTAAGAGCTCGGCATACTGAGGCTCGGTAAAGCGACCTACTATAATTACCGGGACGCTTACCGCACGTTTAATCTCTGTTACAAGATCTGCATTGAAGCCTCCGTGAGTAATGCCCGGAGCCCACATGAACTCATCATGCAGATGCACGGCACGTGTCACATGGATAGCATCAACTCCGCATTCCTGTTCAAGATACGCAGCTACAGCAGCTGCATCCTGTACAGACTGTCCTCCGGGAACCTCATCACTTGCGTTGATGCGGCAGATTACCGGCAGCATTCCGCCAGTTTTCCTGCGTATATTCTCTATGATAAGGCGCGGCAGTCTCATACGATTCTCAAAGCAGCCTCCAAACTCATCCGTCCTGTTATTGGTGCGCTGTGAGATAAAGGTGCTCACCAGATATCCGTGAGCACAATGCAGCTCAACCATGTCTATGCCTGCAAGCTGAGCCCTTCTTGCCGCATCACCATAGCACTCAATAATACGATACAGTTCTTCCTTGCTGACCGCCTCTGGAATTTCTCTGCCTGCTGCTGCCGGCATAGCGCTTGCCGCCTTAAGCGGATAGCCTGTGAGAGCTGAGCTGCCCTCCGGTCCTGCATGCTGCAGCTGTATGCTCATCTTGGCCCCGTAAGCATGACAGGCATCTGCCACGCGCTTAAAGCTATCAATACATCTGTCCTCAAAGAGACAGGGCTTACGCGGGCCGCCCTTTGCCTGCTCATATACTACTGTTGACTCTATGGTGATAAGACCGAAGCCACCCTTCGCTCTTGCCTCGTAGTAGCTTAGCGATGCCTCACTAAGTGTTCCGTCAGTATTGGCCAGGTTGTTGCCCATCGGCGGAACTACGAATCTATTAGGAATAGTAACATTGCCTATCTGTATGG
>CAVHZK010000106.1:0-5657 GCA_963640215.1 bacterium
CCGTCCGCTGTGTCAAGGTAGGATGAGTCAAAGGCAGGCGTTAAATTCTCTGACTCTGTGAGAGCATATATGCGTATCCATGCCTCGTCTGCCTTGTTGTCAACAAAGAGCCTGTAGGGCACGGTCTGCCGAGGCACTACTGGTGTAGAGGTATCGGTCTCGACTCTTATATCAAGTGATATGCCGGAGCTGTACGCCGCATATGCTGTAAACCCATGTGTCAGCATAAGGCATGCATAGAGTAAAGTTACTCGGGATATTGTTTTGAACAGGTTAAACATGTCAGATCTCCATTATCTTCTCTTTTATAAAGCTCTCCATTAAGCCGCCTTCGGCTGGCGGTACAATAAGATATCCCTTTATTCATTCAGCCAAAGAACTTCGCTGTCGCATCCAGGTCAGCATCATCAGTTGATACGTTCACGGACGAGAGCATATATCCGGTAACGTCTATGGAGGATGATACGCCATCGGCCTCAGCGTAGTCCGGAACTGTGGCTTTGGTAAAGAGTGAGGATGTAGCAGACTTGGCAGGGAGTACCTGGGCATAACGATACAGGTACTTGGCTGGGGTATCAGTGCTGCCATCTGAGTGCTTTACGAGTGTCCATGCGCTATCGTCAAAATCAAGTGTTACGGACTCACGCACTGTTTTCTCAGCCTCGTCGGCAAGGCGCGCATTGATAGTAGGAACAGTAACTAATAGATAGACATAGGAGCTGTAGTCCAGCTTGGAGCTGACCTTGACGTCCTTGGCAAAGGTCGACCGCGGGCCGAGATCCTTGGCACTCTCAGGGTCAAATACTTCCTCGACTGTACCAGCGGTCTCGCCGTTTGCACTGCCTCCTGCGACTATGTTGTAGCTGTTGGTGACAGTCTCAGTCTGGGCAGAGTAGTAGGCGTAGGCTCCGGTCGCGCCTATGGCAAGAGCTGCAGTCAGAGCTATCGTGAGTGTTAATTGGTTTGTCTTCATGGTGAACCTCCTTGTAGTGTGATATGTGGTATTCCAAACAGCATAACGCCTGCTATCTGTTCATCTGTTACAGGCTGAGGATCTGCTGTATTATTGGCATCGCCCTTGAATATGAAGCCATCTTCGGTATCGGCTATGATACGGTGTACCACAATTATGTCATTATGCCTGTAAGCGCATACCGCACCGAGGCTTGGCTTGATGAGTTTGGTAGTAATCACAAGAGAACCGGCAGGATAATTGGGAGCCATACTGCCGCTCTCCAGATACCAGATATCGGTAAGAAGCAATAGACCCGCCAAGATCAAGGGAAATATCATGCGCAAGCCGTGTATACATATATGGAATAAGCGCTGGCTCATGGCTGTAGGCTTGTATTTACAAGTACGCATTATCATGTGGATATGGGCTCAGACAGAGTCGGGAAGTACCGCAAACTCATTGCTTATAGCCGGCAGCAGGTTAAGCTTGCATTTACGTGTCCAGTGTGCGTATAGTGTAGAGCCTGAGCTAAGCTCGTAGCTGTGTGCGCTCTTACCTGTTTCGTCGTAATACATAGTGCCTGCGCCGTCAGACTCGGTATATATGCCTGCAAAGCTGTATCCCAAGCGTTCCGGGATGCTTATATCGGGCATGGGCTCACCGTAGACTGCGCGTATGCTTAGATTGTCAGCTTCATCGCCGGTGCCCATATCCAAGGATACGGAATAGGTGTTGGCAGTCTTGGAGACCGTATATCCGCAGTCAGAGCATATGGAAAGTGTATATCCCGGGCTGGTGGTGGTATCGCTTAGAGAATTGTTATGTGCACTCGAAGCACCTATATATCCGCAGCTTGAACAGGTGTTCCTATGCGAATTCGCATCAAGTGCTGTGCAGGTATAGCTGTGTGAGCAGGTTCCCTGCGCCATAGCAATGTAGATATTGGCAATATTGGTCGGATTCATACCGGATGTGCCGTCCGTGTAGTAATCATAATCAACGCCGGAATCAGAACGGGAATTAAAAAACAATGCTCGGGATCCAGCGTTATACCAGCTTGCAAATGCAGTAGGGTTGGTAATCGTTATATAGCCATTTGCCGCAGTGCTGTATGTGCGCATGGTGATACTGTTGAGTGTGACAGTGCCGAAATTACTTGAGAAATATTTTGCGCCTGTCGCGGGGTCGGTGGTGGCGTGGTTGTAGCCATAGGCGTCAACAGTCAGCAGCTCGCCGCCAACATAGATACGACTCAGTCTGTCGGTTATACTGATCTTGAAATCAAAGTTTATGATGATATTTGAGCCGTTATAGACGGCATCCCAGGTATAGCGCAGAACGTAATTGCCGACGTTGGAGGAGGTTAAGGTTATGACATAAGCTAAATCGGCAGCGTAAGGATCAAAGCCAAAGCGCTCGAATTGCACACTTAAGTTCTCACCTATGACATTAAGCATCTCTATTATGTCGGCATATTCTGTCTTGTCGATCTCAGCACCGTCATAGGCAGCATCGGCTCTGTCAAATATATCCGAATAATCCTGATATGCTGATAGACAGGCGCTTTTAGCCACAGTAAGGGCGGCTTCATCTGTTGCGTCAGGGAGAGACTGTAGGGTACCAAGTATATCTGTCGCTTCAGCTTGCAGGCTGTAGTAGAGAGCGGAGTGCGTCGTATCCTCAGTGTCCTCGGCTGGATTAGAGCTGTCTGTTGTGAGCTTAATGTCAATTGAATCTGTCGAGGAGGTGTCAATGTCGGCAACATCGTTAGCGCCGCAAATGTCGGGACCAACAAGCGCATCGTCAATAAGGGAGCCATCAGCGTTAGCCTCATCAGATGCACCAGTCACAAGCACTTGCTCAGCCAAGGCGTAGCTTACGGATGTGGACATGATAAATCCGGCGGCAAAGGCAATGAGGAAAAGTATAAGCAAAACAGCACTGATAGTCTTGTCATGTAGTTTCATGCGAGATACTCCTTTCATGCAGCGTTAAATGCGTCCCTGGCAAGCTCATCAGCCTCGCTTTCAGACACTACGGCCTCGATAAGCACTGCCTCTACGTCTATGGAGCTGTCTAATACGGGGCAGGATTCAAAATCCTGTATACGGAAGCTGCTCATTATATCTGTACTGCGGTCGGCGTGTCTAATAGAATGATTTGGGCTCACATTTAAGCTGCCGTAGGCTGCCAAGACGGTATCATAGCGATAGATGTATACGGACTTGACGGCGGTATCCTCCGATACCTTGGAGTATATGAGCTTCCAGTGCGGTGTGGTATTTAATACTGCTATATCGTAGACCTTGTCCTCGGCATCGCTTGAGAGCCTTGCGAGCACAGTAGGGACATGCAGAGCCATGTATCCATAGCAGTCGTAGTCATTATGATTCTTGAGGGAAGGATCCTTAAGACAGCGTGAGTTTGGTTTAAGCTCCATGCGGTTAAGCGTGCCGTTACCGTCACTGTCCGTATCAAGAGCCTTGTTCCAGTTTGTCTCTATTATGCCGTCTGATTCATCCTCCCAATGCGCGTAAAGTGTAACGACAGCATCTTGTTGATCGCTAAGATTAAATATCTTGGCAGAGGGAGAGAGCAGCGTACCATTGTCGTCACTACCGAGGCGCCAGCCGAGAAAGAGCCGGTCGGAGACATGCGCCTCATAATCAGGAAGCGGAGCGGCTGTATCGTATACACAGTCTATGTCAGACGGCAGAGCTGTGATAGAGCCAGAGTCGTCACGAAAACTCACTGTATAGCTGTTAGGTGTCCATACGGCATAGAGTGTAAGCTGCGTATCTGTGATGTCAGCCTCAAGGAGCGCTGAAACACCGGACAAGGCATCACCGTCTTGGCTAAGGCTCCAGCCTGTAAAGTGATAGCCTTGTTTGGTAAAGGTACTGTCAGGCAGGACAGTATCGCTGTTCAGAGGAATACTCATACGCGTCATGCTGCCGCTGCCTCCGCCGGCATCAAAGTCTACATAGAGTATGCGTGATATGCCAAAGGCATTGTGCGCGGTCTCAGATTCTGCCCGATACAGAGCGTAGGAATCCAACGTGAACACCGACACGGCAAAAAGTGCGGCAATCATTGTAAGGAGATATCTTGGTTTGTGCATCGTATGGCCGACCTTTCCATAAGTGTTATAAATAAGCCCACATGCAGTCCGTTGACTGCTGCGGCAGAGTACAAGACGCTGATACTAAGCCTACAAATCGGAATAATCGGACAGGATGACCCGGCAAAGCCGAAAAACTAAGATAAACTAAACGAGAAATAAATTGATTAAAGCAAATCAATCAACGAATAAATAAAGATCTGATATAGAATCGGGCAGATACACCCGATAAAAACAACCCATAAATCGTGAGCTCAATATACAGGAAGGCAGGGAGGAAGTCAATCTGTTTTATGAAATTTTTAGAATTGTGAATTGCACTGACTCCGGAAAATTCAACATTTGCAGGCTGAAGTATTATGGCAAAACTGTAACGAGAAGGATTCTTCATAAATATTTAATTTGCATTATGCGTGTACTCAAGGTACTATTAGCTCAACAGCTTGCTGATTGTCCGGTCAGTCATGCGTCATGCAGAAATTACAGAAGGTAAAATATATTATTATTGCAGCCGGTGTATTAGTGTCGGCTGCTTTTTATGTGTTTGGAGGCAGCGCCAAGCTTGCATCGGGAGGCGACAGCCTTATTATCGGATATGTCGATGAAGGTGCAGAAAATAACGGTGGTACCGATATAGCCTATGGTGGTGCTGCTGCGGAGTCTTATGGCAATGGAGCAAGTACTGCGCCAGACGGAGGTAATTACTCACAGACGGCAGGCGGAGACGGAAGCGAAAGCGTTGGCAATAGCCTTGTCAGTGGTGATGCACGTAGCGCTGCTATGGTAAACACCCTATCCGCAAGCTATGCCGAGCGGCTTGAGGATGAGCTATATATAGGCACTGACGGCAGAGGATATCTAAGCGATGAGCTGAAGCAGGAAATACGTACATTTATAAGGACTGCCATACGCGAGGAGCTTACAGCTATATGTGAGGAGGGTTATCTTGAACAGGCGGCGAGCGAGGCGGCAGCTTATGCCGCGGCAGAGGCAGAGCGCAAGGCAGGCATGGTCAATATCAATACGGCAGATGTGAGTGAGCTAATGACGCTTCCCGGCATAGGCGAAAAGCGGGCAGGAGACATAGTCTCATATCGAGAGACACACGGAGCCTTCGGTACCCCTGAGGATATCATGCAGGTCAGCGGCATCAAACAATCGGCTTATGATAAGATTAAGGACAAGATATATACGTGATGCCGGACTGCTCCGCGCTTACGCGCTCACGCAATCTAATATCAGTTGGAAACTAAAACCGTTTGTCCAAACATCATATATATAAAACTGCATAATTATCGTATAAATGTGGTATACTTATTCAGAATTTGAGTAAACCCACATGCCTGCGTGTTTGCAGGCGCCACATACTCTAAAAGTCACGGATTGCTACGCGCTTACGCGCTCTCGCAATCCTCAAGACGAGCTCCACTTCGTTGCGCTTGTGCCGCGGCATTCGTCAGAAACTTGAGCAAGCTTCAGTTTCTTCCTCATTGCTCGCGCATATTCATACCCGCTCAGTTTTCTTACGAAAACTGGCTATGTATTCATACATTTGAGGTTGCCAAATACAAAAGCATTCTT
>CAVHZK010000107.1:0-2112 GCA_963640215.1 bacterium
CCCCTAAGTACTCCATGTCGTGGTCTAAGGAACGGTCATATTCCGTATTTGAACCAGCAAATTGCACTGTTTCTGTCCGTGCTCCGGCAGCTGCCACCGCTCTCTCGCCTGTCCATACGCCTGCGCCTTTAAGCACTGTCATAAGGTCATGCAGCTTGCAGTCATCCTCTGACACTGCTCTATATAGACGAAATCCGAGTCTCAGTGTATTATCATCCTCAGCATCTATATGCACAAGCAGCTTACCTATAAGCCGCCTTAGTTCGTGCTCAAAGTTCCCGTTGTAGCCCGGTACTATACAGAACTTAAGTATACCCCCTGCTGCATCTATATATACATATTCTGCATCGAGCAGCAAGTCTGACTCGCTTAATAGATAGTTCTTGATGGTGTTGACGCATTGCTCTATCTGTGCAATGAGCCGCACCAAGTGTAAGCTGTTCAGCCTAATCCCTGACAGATATTCGTCAAGTCCAGACAGCCCCGTGATATTATATTCAAGGCACATGCCGCCGTATGCATATATCAGGGACGGCGTGATAATATGCTCTGATATAAGTGATTCAGCCATCTTGGACTCAAATCCGTCTCTCTCAGCCGTGGTCTCGATATATAAGTATTTTCCTCCGGATTCATTTTCTATTCTGCTGTTCATACATCTATACCATGCTTCCTTGGCACACATCTTCTCGCTTTGATGTTTTTGCGATTGTTGTGCTGATTGTCCTATGGTTTACCGTACAAGCGAATAATATATTCACTGCCTGAACGCATCTATAAGTGTCAGCTGTCGCATGAGCTTCTCCGGTCGTGAGCCGCCGTCCTCATATATGCGTTCATTTTCGCCGTCTCCTAAGCGAACCCTGCTGCCTTCCTTATATTCCTCGATATCCAAGGTATATCCCATACCTGACAATACAGCCTGCAGTCTCGTCTCCCCGTAACCCTCTATATCCTCCGCCTGTTTTCTGTCCTCCGGCAGATGATTATACAGCTCTGCTGCCTCATTGGCTGCCATATTGCCTATTACTATATCGTGCATCTTGAACCCGAGCACAATCATGCTCACTATGGCCATCAATGCTATAGGCACTACGACCGAAGCCTCGATGGTCATGCTTGCCTTGAGTCTGACATCTCTCTTGCCAAGATATCGCTCGGCAGCGCCCAATGCTTGGCTATTGTATTTCTCATGCTTACTTTTTTGCTCTATCTGCCCATCCCTACGCATCACGCCACAAGCCTCGCCAAGTTGATATACAATATCGGCGGCAGCATATATACAGCAAAGGGAAGTCCCCTGCCCCTCGCGCTTGTTCTCCGTCCGGACATTGTTGATGCAGCGATTATAAATAACGCCGTAAAAGCGCACATGAGCCACGCTGACACAACACACAGCAAGAGCTCTTCTGCATCAAGATACATAGCGCAGACCCCTACTATTACTGCATCTCCTATTCCTACGGCACCTCTTGTGAGTAGGGAGATAATAAGTATCATGACAGCTATAGATAATGCCTGCATTATGCTCGTAAGCTCACGTCCCTCATGCAGCCCCAAGATAAAGCCTATCACCGCAAACACAAGGCTTATCCTTAAGGATATAGTCCTGCTCCTTAGGTCCTCTGCCGCCGATATGCCCATATATATAATCGGCAAAATATATATCGATATATCCTTCATCTTAGCTCCCCTAACTTAGACCATGATACCAGGCTCTAAAGCCTCCAATACCGGATGTGCATTTAAGAAATTGTTTTAACTAAAGTCGCTTCAAATTAGAGCACATATCAATATGCTGCCTTGGAACTGCCTTGTCACCTCGTTGCTACTTGTAGCTTCAATGTACCTTACGACTTCAATGCGCCTTACCGCAATATGAGCAGGCCCGCATGTCGCCTACCTCGCTTAGTGGCACTGATCTCGAATATGCAGTTATTGCCTTGCAATGCTCCGAGGAATGATATGCTGTACCGCTGTCAAAATAATAGACTGTGCCTAATGAGCCCGGCTTGCAGCTTGGGCAGGCGTGGTATTTGCTGCCTCCCGCATTTCTTAATGCTTCCATGTGCGAGGCGTCTGCGGTCTGCATCACATTGCTCAGATAATGGC
>CAVHZK010000108.1:0-7694 GCA_963640215.1 bacterium
GCAATCTGGTAGCTGGTTTGGGGCAAAATACTTTTTGACCCAAACTTCATTTGTTGCTACCAGGGTACAAAGTGCAAGAAACCGGCAAGCTTGCTTGTCGATTTCTTTGCACTTTGTACCCGCCCTAAATATGAGTACATAGCCGCTTTTCGTCATTTTTCTTCCAGTCAATATAATCCGGATATCCTCCGGTATGGATGAATAGTATATTCCCGGATATACGTCCGGCTTCGAGCTCCTTTAGCAGACCATACCAGCACTTGCCTGTGTAGGTTGGGTCAAGTGCTATGTCCTTGGCTTCCATATCTCTTATAGCGGATTCTATTTCAGCATTATAACGTCCATAGCCTCCGCACAGATAGCTGTCTATTATCTCAGGCTGTACCTTGATAGAGCTTTCATCACCGCCAAAATACTTAAGCAAGGCGTTCCTGATATAAGACGAGGTCACATCCGCCGTTCTTGCAGCTGATATGCCTATAAGCCGTGTCCTCTGAGGCTCCTCTAACTCCTCGTTTACTGCGGTTGCAAATCCTGCCGCTGTCATCCCTGTGCCTACTGTGAGCACTATCACATCGAAGCTTATGTTAGATGTGCGTTCATACTCTCTTATCTCTGCGTATTCATCATGCGAGGCGCGCATGAGGGCAAGCTCATTGCCCTGACCCGTGCTGTCACCGTAGATATAGTAGGGCTTAAATCCGTCTGACTTGGCTTTGTTTAACACCTCTTCCACGCACTCGCGCACCCTGCCGTCTGTGCAATATATAGCTTCAGCCCCTGCCTCCCGCACGAGACGTTCGTTTTCAGTCTCTTTTAGTGCCGCTTCTCCAGTCTCTTTCTTGATTATGACATAGCACTTTATACCATGTGCTTTGGCTGTGTCTGCGACAGCGCGGTTCATATTGGAGCCTGCGGAACCATAGGATATAACAGCCGTATATCCACCGGCGGCTATGTCCTTAAAGAGCTCTGCAGCTATCCTCACCTTATTGCCGCCGTACGAAAAAGGCAGCTTATCATCTCTCTTGATGTAGATGTTGCTGCCGTAATATTCTCCAATATATTCGATATAACTTTCCATATCCTTATTTATTTAGGTCGCAGCCAAAATTCATCGTTACTTTTTTCTTGCTGTCTGACCTTATTTTATCACAACTCACACCATATTCTGCGCAAGTAATGCTTCTGCTGTATCACACGTGCAGGATTACCATCCTATAAGTTGCCCGTCTCCCTACCTTAATTATCTCTAAATCGGTGCTCGCACCGTTGCCTTGTATCATCTCTTCCCCATATACAGCTTAGCTGTCTCTACGAGGTACCTATAGCTCTCTACCTTGAGCCCGACGGCAGTGATGCAATAGATAAGCACACCGGCCGCAACTGCTATGCTTAGGCCTATGGCTGCTCCCGCTGCCGTGTCCATATTGAGTATACCGCAGCTGCCGAGTGCTAACTGTATGAGATATACCACTATACCCATCACGGCAGACATGACAAATTCAGCGCTTATGTCCCTCCACTGAGCCACCGGACCATAGCCTATGATAGCCTTATTGGGATAAGCATTTATAAAGGTAGTAATATAATCTACCACTGCCTTCATAAATATCATGCCGGTGATGCCAAAGCGCACACTCAGTATCAGCACTGCCACACCTATGAGCTTCTTGATTATCTCCAATTTCAAATATATGTCGCTGCGCCCGTGCGCATTGATAGACTGAAGATTGGCTACATGTATATGCCACACGCTGTACGACAGACAGCACAGTCTAAGGAGAGGCACGGCCGGCATCCATTCCTCGCCAAGCAGCACTCTCACCATAGGCTCTGCAGTCGCCATGATACCGAACATCATCGGAAACATCACGAAACTCGATAGCTTCACTGCACGTCTCAGCATCTTCCTCGCTGTCTCTGTATCAGTCTGGGTCTTGGAAAATGCGGGCAGCATCACAGCCTGCATGGTCTGCGCCGCCGAATATACTATAACCTGCGGGAACTGATTGCCTCGGTTATAATATCCGACCATAGCCGAGTTATAGAGCTTGGATATAACCGGTGTGTAGATATTGGTATAAATCGTATCAATGAGCCCCGAGACAAGCACCTTCCAGCCGTAGGAAAACAGCACGCCTATCCTCTCGGCAGATATAACTGCGAGCGGTCTCCATCTAAGACTGATGTTTAATATCAGCATAAGAGATGCATTTTTGATGAGCTGCTGCAATATGAGTGCCCAAGTGCCCATCCCCTTAAGAGCTGCAATAATGCCTATTGCTCCGGAGATAAGATCTGCCAATATGGTTGCCCGGCATTGCATCCCGAATGACATGCGACGCGCCACGATAGCCATCTCCACGGATACCACCGAACCGGTAAATAGGAGCAGCGAGAGGACTCTCAGCATACTCGTTATGTCCGGATCCCCGAAGAACTCAGCTGTAAAAGGAGCCGACACAAATATAAGCATATAGAGCACGGCAGATATGATGAGTCCCACCCAGAATACCGAGCTTAGATCCTCGTCCTTTATCTCCTTTTTCTGTATCAGCGCTGTCTGAAAGCCGTTCTGTATGATAACATTTGCTATCGTGATGAAGATGAGCATAACGGACATAGTTCCGTATTTCTCCGGGCCTAAGAGACGCGCAAGTATAAGCGAAATAAAGAAGGTGATCAGCTGATCGCCTCCGCTCTCTGCGGCTTTCCAGAAGAATCCCGCTATTACATTTTTCTTGATGCCCTGTTCCTGCAAATGTATAAACCAACATGAAACACGGAGAGACTTATGTGTGCTTAAAGCCTCTCCGTGCGCTTTGCTCTGATTATTCTGCTGTAGCCTGCGGCTCTGCCTCTATGCCTGTTGCAGCCTCCTGCTGTGCTGCAAGTGCTGCGGCTCTTGCTGCATCTGCAGCTGCCTGCTGCTCCCTCTGTACTATGACAGGATCGGTCGGGTCATAGTTCTGCGTACGCGGTATAGCCTGCTCGATAGCCGGTCTGTCGAAGGGCCCAGTAACCCACTCATCCTCGTAGATGATGACCTGAGTACCGACTCCGCAGTTGTTATATACCCATGCTGCATCGCCAGATAACATACGTACACAGCCGTCAGACTGATTCTTGCCGAGCTGGTTGTAGGTATCCGCAAGGAGACGATAGGAATCCGCAGCTCCCTGATAGATGATGGAGTGCAAGATAAATCCATTCTTAAATCTCAACAGATACTGGCAATAATAAGCGCCACCCTCTGCGTCGTGCATATACTTCCATCTGTATGCCTCATAGGTCTTGAATGTTCCGACTGGCGTAGCTGAACCTATAGTAGTAAGTATAACCTTGACCGGCAGGATGTATCCGTTGTCGCCGTCACGGGTATATACCGTGAGCGTCTTCATGGACTTATTTATCTTGATGATATAATCGCCTGTAAGACCGATAATTGGCTCAAGGTTGGTGACAACTACACCATTTTCATCGAAATAATACTTATATCCGTCGATATACTGCCAGCCTGTAACTATCTGACTGTTATTGAAATAATACTTATTGTTGTTGGTATCATAAGCCCAACCGGTATATGCGCTGCCGTCAAAGCGTGAGTATGTAGCACGTCCGTCAGCGCCAATGACTACTCCCTCATAATTGGCAGCCTGCTGATATCCAGCCGCAGTGCCTGTGCCCTTCTTGAAGAGCTTTATCTCCATGGACTTGATATATTTATCAGTACCGAAGGAGCCTGCTGCCTCGCCGTTATGCGCCCAGCCTAACTGTGTACCGTCGTTCAGCGTAACTCTATAATATATATCGTAGAGGTTGGCCGTATGACCCTTAATACGAACCTGTACACCTGCGACATTGGAGCCGTCTCCGTAGTCCGGTGTGCGCATCTCATTCATAGCCCACTGTGACCAGCCGTGCTGCGCTGTATATACTCTGTAGTATACATCGCCTATTGCTCTGTTGTAGCACATCCAGAGTCCGGTGAAGCCGTCTCCGACAGCTGTAAGCGCTCCCGTATTGGTTGAGAAAGCCGGTGTGCTGCCGTCGTGTTCTATAAATGCGGCATCAAGCAGCGGTACCTCTCCCAATATAGGATCAGCCTCTACTCCCTGACCGTCGCTGCCCAAGTTACCTGCTGCAGCAGCTGTGGTTGTGGTTGCGGTTGTACTTGCAGTTGTACCGGTGCCTGCCGAAGTTCCGCCGGTAGGACCTATCTCAGTACTCTGCTGTGTAGTCTCAACGCTTAACTCTGTTTCTCCCTTTGTGCCCGGAGCATAGAGTATGTCGGCAAATGCCGTACTGCTTAGTGAAACGGACAAAGCCGCAGCTATAACGGCAAGTCCTATGTTTTTTCTGACCATCTTAGATTGACTCCTGATATATTGATTACATTTCCGGCACTTTAACCTTATCGCGGCTATATGTAAGCTCTAACCGCATACGTTGCATATGTTTTCTGCCCTTATAATTAAAGTGCCCCTTTGCACGATATGCAGTGTATCACACTTTGTACACAAGTGCTACAAGCTGCCGAAATCGTAAGTATTCCTTAAAGGTGTTGACAGATGGCAGTGCGGGCAGCGTGCTCGCACGCCGTAATGCCTTGGACATTTGGTATCCTTCTTCTATCTGATACGAGATTGCGCCCTGCTACGCGCCCTCTCATCTGCCAAAAGGTTCTATGCGCTTATACGTCCGACGGCATAAATACGATACCATTTTCCTCGGTCATCTCCTTTATGCGAGCCAAGGACTCTACGCGTATGCCCTTCTTGCGGAGCTTGTCTCCGCCGGGCTGAAATGCCTTCTCTATGGCTATGCCTATGCCGACAAGCTCTGCACCTGCCTGCTGCACGAGCTGTACGAGTCCGCTTGCAGCCTCGCCCATAGCCATGAAGTCATCAATAATGAGTATGCGGTCGTCCTGATTCAAGTACTTCTTGGAGACATATATGTCGTTTACCGTGCCTCTTGTAAATGACTTAACCACTGCGGAATAAGCATCCTCCGGCGTATTGCTGGACTTACTCTTCTTGGCAAATACAACAGGACAGCCAAACTCAAGTCCCGCTGCCACAGCTATGCCTATACCGGAAGCCTCTATGGTAAGTATCTTATTTATGCCCTCTCCGTCATAGAGGCGCTTCCACTCCCGCGCCATCTCCTGAAACAGAAATGGGTCCATCTGATGGTTGATAAAGCTATCAACCTTTAAGACATCTCCGCCTATAACCTTGCCGTCCTTGGCTATTCTCTCTTCAAGCAGTTTCATAATCTAATCCACGTCACATATATTTGTGTCAGAGTCGAAAGGTGTTAGAGCCCGAGCTTAAATCTCGCTTACATCCCAATCAGTCTCCGTGCACTTTAGTATCCCTCGGCACAAGCTCATGTCATGCATCGCCTAATTATTTTATCTGCGACCTTACCAGCTCGGCAGCCTCCGTAAGAGCATCCTCAATAGCGCCCACATCCGTACCGCCCGCCTGTGCCATAGTCGGACGTCCGCCTCCCTTGCCGCCTACTATGGGTGCTATCTCCTTGATGATATTGCCCGCCATAGCTCCGCGCTTTACTGCACCATCCGTAGCTGAGGCGATGAGCGTAGCCTTACCGCCTATATCTGCTCCGAGGACTATCACACAGTCTCCTAACTTGTCGCTGAGACTGTCGCTTAAGTTCCTCAGCGCATTGACATCTGCAGCCTCTGCCTTAAGACATAAAAGCTTGATGCCATTTACATCCTCTGCATTATCAGCGGCATTGCCGAGGGAATTACCTGCAAGCTTGGCCTTAAGCTGCTCATTCTCGGACTTGAGGCTCTTTAATTCCTCCGTGAGCTGAGTCAGCTTGTGCACCAGCTCATGCGGCTGCGCCTTGATAACTGCAGCCGCCTGATTCAATCTGTCCTCTATATCCTTGTAGTAATTGAGCAGATTGTCTGAGGTCAGCGCCTCTATACGTCTTACTCCGGCAGATATGCCCGCCTCGCTCACTATCTTAAAGGATCCTATATCACCGGTACGTGACACATGCGTGCCTCCGCACAGCTCAGTGGAGTCTCCCATATTGACTACGCGCACGGTATCTCCGTACTTCTCGCCAAAGAGCGCCATAGCACCTGTCTGCTTGGCATCCTCAAGACTCATCTCACGTGTGATAACCTCGTGATTGCCGGCAATTTCCTCATTGACCATGAGCTCAACGGCAGCAAGCTCTGCAGCCGTCATAGCCTTGAAATGCGTAAAGTCAAAGCGCAGCCTGTTCTTGTCGTAATATGCGCCGCTCTGCTCTACATGCTCGCCTAAAACCTTGCGAAGAGCCTTCTGCAATAAATGCGTAGCAGAATGATTCTTGGCTGTAGCGGCACGCTGGGCGGCGTCTACCTTGAGCTCTACAGTCTGACCTGCCGATATCATGCCCTCTGTCACGACACCGACATGACCTATGCGTCCGCCCTTGAGTGCGATAGTGTCCTCTACCTTGAAGCTTCCATCCTCGCCCTTGATGAGTCCGGCATCGCCCTGCTGTCCGCCCTTGGTAGCGTAGAAAGGTGTCTTGTCTGTGATAATGGTGCCTCTCTGTCCCTCAGAGAGAGCCTGCGTGAGCTCCTGCTCTGTAGTAAGGCAGAGCACCTTGCCCTTATCCTCCAAGCTGTCATATCCTGTAAATACTGAAGTGAGCGAGGTATCTATAAGGTCGTACACAGTAGCGTCTGCCCCCATGTAATTGGAGGTCTTGCGTGCGCTCCTTGCCTTCTCCTTCTGCTCCTTCATGCAGGCATTGAAGCCCTCCTCATCTGCCGAGAGTCCCTTGTCCTCCAATATCTCCTTGGTAAGGTCGAGCGGGAAACCGTAGGTATCATAGAGCTTGAAGGCATCACTGCCCTTCAGCACCTTTTCACCTGAGGCAGCAAGCGCCTCAGTCATCCTATTAAGTATCTCAAGTCCGGCATCTATGGTCTTGTTGAACTGATCCTCCTCGTTGGCGAGCACCTCTAATATCATGCTCTGCTTTTCCTCTAACTCCGGGTATCCGTCCTTGTTGAGCTCTATGACGCGCTTCGCCATCTCCGGCATGAAATCATGCGTAATGCCTAACTTCCTGCCGTGTCTTACTGCACGACGGATAATGCGGCGCAATACATAGCCGCGTCCCTCATTGGACGGCATAATACCGTCTGATATCATAAAGGTACTCGACTTGATATGATCGGTAAGTATACGCAGACTCACGTCCTTGTCGTGGTCTGAGTGATAGCTTACGCCGCAGAGCTTGGCTATGTACTCTAATATCGCCTTGTTGGTGTCTACGGTATAGATAGACTCCTCGTCCTGCACCACCATGGCTATGCGCTCGAGTCCCATACCTGTGTCTATATTCTTCTGCACAAGCTCCGTATAATGATTGTGACCGTCGTTGTTAAACTGGGTAAATACTATGTTCCAGACCTCGACATATCTGTCGCCCTCGCCGCCCATGACATCTTCCGGACCATTGCCCCACTTGACGCCTCTGTCATAATATATCTCCGAGCAGGGACCACAGGGACCTGCTCCGTGCTCCCAGAAATTGTCCTCCTTGCCGAACTTGTAGATACGTGACGGGTCTACTCCTATCTCGTCTCTCCATATCTTGAAGGACTCATCATCGTCTACATATACGGAAGGATAGAGTCTCTCAGG
>CAVHZK010000109.1:0-11566 GCA_963640215.1 bacterium
GTGATAACCGACACGCTTTCTAGGCTTTTCCCGATATATGGAACAGCGGCGCCATTATTTTGAATTTTCTTATCAAAATCTATTGACTCGACATTTGAGATTGTTATAATTATGTCAAGATTTGTTTTCAAGCTCATTTTTTTCTGTAATTAAGATTCATATCCGGACAAGGGTATCTGTGTTCCGCAAGTTTTCAAAACGGAGGACAACACTTATGAAGCCTTATTTATTAGTTGAGTGGAACGACAGCGTTACTGATGCGGTTGGATATATGTGTGTATTCAACACCGTTAAGGGATATGCCGACGGCGGTATCCGTATGCACAAAAATGTCTCCAAGGAAGAGGTTATCCGTCTTGCTACTACCATGGCATGGAAGCATGAGGCGTGCAAGCATCTCTCATCCGGCGGCTGCAAGGCAGGCATCAAGTATGATTACAAGGCTCCTGATGCTGAGGAAGTATTGGAGAGATTCATACTCGCCATGCTGCCCTACATTGATACTGGTATCTCACTTGCAGGTGACCTCGGAGTTCCGTACTCTACAACTCTTAAGATCTATGCCAAGTATGGCAGAGAGATTCCGCTCACCAAGACTATGCGCAAGGATCAGTCCATCATCGACAACATGCGTGTCTATGCTGACATGATGAAGATGCAGGTCGGTGATTTCATCCTCAATAACTGTGTTACAGGATATGGTGTTGCCTGGGCTGCTGATGAGGCATGGAAGGCTAAGCACGGCGATACCAAGGGCCGCGTATTCGTACAGGGCTTTGGCTCAGTAGGTGCGAGTGCCGCAGAGAAGTTCGAGGATATGGGCTATACCGTTGTAGGTATAAGCGATGCTCTTGGCGTTATTGAGTGCCAGGATGGTCTCGATGTGCGTCACCTCGTAGCTCATAAGAATAAATTCGGCGAGATGGATCGTGAGCAGCTCAAGCCCGGCTGGAAGGTTCGCCCCAATACCGAGTGGCTCGATGTTGACTGCGACATACTTATACCGGCTGCTCTTGAGGACGTGCTTCATGCCGACAATGCCGGCAAGGTAACAGCTTCACTGATAGTTGAGGGTGCTAACATTGCCACGACCAAGGAGGCTGATGAGCTCTTCTACAAGAAGGGCATAGACCTTGTACCTGACTTCGTTGCTAACCTTGGTGCAGTAAGATTCTACCACAGCATTATCTTCGGCGGTCTTGAGCATACAGCCGAGGCAGTGCTTGACGATATCGAGCAGCTCAATCGTGCCAATACCAAGAAGGTATTCGAGTACAGCATGAAGCACCATGTATATACCAGAGACGCTGCATGGACTCTGTTCAAGCCGGACGCAAGCGATCCGTTTGATATCTAAATATTGATTTTGAAAGGCTAAAATCCACTTTGCCACCTTCAAGGTGAAAATAAGCCTTTCGCTTCAGTAACCATTGATTTTACAGCCGCGCCTTGGATTTATGCTTGCTTAGCTTCTGTAAGTGTGCTACAATGGCGCGGTTGAATGCTTCCATGGCTCAGCTGGTAGAGCGACGCATTCGTAATGCGTAGGTCGCCGGTTCGAATCCGGCTGGGAGCTCTATAATGAAGCAGGACAGGGTTTGCGCCCTGTCCTTTCCTTATCCGCATACTGATACTGTCCCGCGATTATATATCCTCAACTTGCATAAATCACTGCTAAATGATGATTAGCCATTTCCCAGCTTGCCTTAACCATCACGCTTTTACTTTACTTCTGGAAAATATAGATTGAGATCCACATATCCATCTATGCCGTCCACCTTTCCTGTTTCCTTGTACTGCCACATCTGATAGGCGTAAGGATAATAGAAATCACTGTCGTATACCGCGAACCATTTCTCTATATCCTCAAACTCTGACAGCTCTATCATATTGAGCGCACTGTCTATATTGAGATAGAGCATAGGCGTATATCCGGATTTCTTGACCTCATTGCAGTAATATTTGATAAGCTCCGTGCGCTCTGCCTTCGTAAGCTGCTCTATGCGCTCCGTGCTGCCTGCCAGATCCTCTATATCTATCGCAACTGGATAATCCAGCTCGTAGGTACCGAGGAGCCCGTTTAACTTATTTATCTCCTCGTCGACCTCCTCCTTATTGATGGCCTGTGTAAATATATACGCGCCTACCTTGAGTCCCTTGGCGTGCGCCTCCTCTATATTGGTACGAAACTGCTTGTCTTCCATGAGCTTGCCGGACTCATAGCCGCGATATACCGCCCTAATCATAGCGAAATCAACATTGGCAGCGGCCACCTTAGCCCAATCTATCTCCCCCTGATGCGCAGACACATCTATGCCCTTGATGACATCCAAGTCCCCGTCGACATATCCCCAGGTGCCGTCCGTGTTCTTACGTACCTTGCTGCTGTCGAAGCTGTGGAACTTGAGACTTTCATCCACCGGGACAAATATATAGGCGCCGTTTTTCTTCATGACAAGCTCATCCGGATAATATTTCCTGAGTATCTCCAGTGCCGTTCCCCCGTCAGCAAACGCCTGCTTGATGCCGTCCAATCTCTCCTGCTCTGCCGTAACCTCGACCTTTTCTACGCGCTCCCGCCGTGCCTCGCTTAGCTTGGCAAATGCACCTCTGCCTATTACGCCTGCAACGATTCCCGCTGCAAATATGGCTGCAACGATTATGATTGCTCTTATATTACTGTCGTCATTATTTCTTCTTCTGTGTGATCTTATTTTATACATTTTACTCTAAAAGTGTTGACGGATGACAGTGCAGGCTGCGTGCTTGCACGCAAGAATGCACTGTCATTTGGCAACCTGCCCTGTATGAGCGATGTAGGGCGATAGCCCGGAATGCGAATACAGGCAGGATTGCGAGAGCGCGCCAGCGCGTAGCAATCCGTACTTTTATTATATGTGGCGCCTGCAAACACGCAGACATGAGGTTTTATTCACCAATGCATTTCGCATTTACCGCATTTACCTCATTCTCTCATGTATCAGCGCATCCGCCTGCACCTTGCACATACAGAATGCGGATAATTCCACGCTATCTCCTTACCGCAGTGGCGGCAGCGACGCACAGGCAGATCATGCGTCCGCAAGAACTCAGCGATATCAGCCGCGATATGACTTCTGTCTATGCTTATGTCCTCCCTGTCCGCGCTCTGCACTCTCTCAGCATAGCAATAATAAAGGTCACAGCGTCTGAAGGCAGTCTCCATCGATTCGAGGCTGTTGAGCTCGTAGCTTGGAAATTCATACTGTATAATGCGTCCCCTTACCGTAGCCAGCACCATGCTCTGCCACAGCTCCAAGAGCTGCTCATTTTTAATATCAAAGGGCATAGTGCAAAACGAATATATCAGTTCCTTGTCCTTGGTATGCTGCTCCATCCATTTGCACAGCGTGAGCATCTCGCTGATGTCTCCCTTATAGAATAGATCGTCATTATCCCTTATCTTGGACCATCTCTCCATCACATCGGAGAGCTTGCCCTCGATATATATGAGCGACTTAGGAAAGCCTATCGGTGCGCTCATTATCTGCGGCACAGTCTCATGGCAGAGCGAGCGTATCATGTCCCGGTCAAACTCAGCTGTATAAAATCCCTGATTGTAGAGCCCGTAGCGCCCGGCGCGTCCCGCTATCTGCTGCACCTCCTCCGGGTAGAGATTGCGTGTATCGACGCCGTCATATTTCTTGGTTCTAAGGAATACAACTCTCCGTATAGGCAGATTCATGCCCATGCCTATGGCATCTGTTGCGACTATGACCTTGGTCTCACCGCTTAGGAACCTGGCTACCTCGCTTTTTCTCGCATTATAAGGCAGCGCCCCATATACTACGCTACAGTTTATGCCCTCTCTCTGGAGCACGGCAGCACAGTTTAATACATCTCTCTTGGAGAAAACTATCAATGCATCACCGTCCTCAACATTTTGAGGAAAGGAGAACTTACTCCTGTCGAACCTAAGCAGGGTCTGCCTGTGATGATATACTATCTCGTAAGTGTCCGAGCATTCCTCTATGAGACTGATGATTATATCTCTTGCAAACTCAGCCATACATATATGCACTACACCGGCGCATACACCTAATATCGCTGCTGTCCATGAACCGCCGCGCTGAGTGTCGTTAATCATCTGACCCTCGTCTATGACTGCGACATCATAATACCGCGACGTGTCTAACATCTCTATGGTCGACGACATGTGCCGCGACTCCTCATGTATCTCGCACTCCTCGCCAGTCCGAAGATCACAGGGCGTACCCGCGTCGTTTAGCCTGTCCTTGACCTCACAGGCAAGCAGGCGCAGAGGTGCAAGGTATACTCCGGACGGCGCCATGCGCAGATCCTCCAAGGCATCGTGAGTCTTGCCCGAGTTGGTAGGACCTATATGCAGCACAAAATGCCGCTCTATCTGCCTTGCCTCCGGATAGAGATCTATGTAATTATCCGGTATATTGGCAAGTATATGTCTCTCTATATCGCGGTTTTTGCTCTTCTTGCGCCGTAGCTCCGCAGCTATGCGCTTGTAATGATCATTTTCCGAGAGCAACGAGGCTATACGCTTCCTGGTGAAGTAATGCGTCATCCTCGCGCGAAAGCGTTCCTCGGTACCGGCAGCTGTTATCTTGGATAATACAAGGTCATTAAATACACGCTTGGCGGTGCCTCCGAAGCCCCCTCTGATATGCTTTAGGTGCTCATCGAATTTAATAAGCTTGGTGCGGATATAGTCAAGCACTGAGCCCTTACTGTCAAGGATGTAGTCTATGAGCATCTCGCGATTGGCGTAGACATTATCTATGAAATCATCAAAATTGTCTGCTGTTATCTGCTCCTTGTAATACTTAGACCTGTAGTACTCTCCCGCCTCGGCGCTCGTGCCGTAGAGCGTATATTTATCGTGCAGCAGCCTGTCCGTTATGCGCTCTGTCGCATCCTGTATTATCTGCTCCCATACAGTGTCGTCAATCTCCCCGTCGAAATCCGACAGCACAATGTCTGCAACTTCGCCGTACTCCAACACACGCGTCTGTCTCTTGGCGCGTCTTGACTGAGGGTCCTTTCTGTTGTTTTGCTTAGTCTCCGGTCTATTGTTTGGCTTATGATCCTGCGCGGCAAATGTCAGATCCGAATCCTGTATTATCTTTTCGGCATCCATGCTGCGTTACTCTCTTTCTGTGTTTTGTACATAAATAGTGCTCCTAGAAGAACCTTCTTTTCTCAGCCATCCGTTCTTAACCCTGTTATCGCCTATATTTGGCCTTACGCACTCGATAGTCCGGTATGCCGAGGAGCTGTCTGTACTTGGCGACGGTGCGGCGTGCAAGGTTGTAGCCTCTGTCCTCGGCGAGTGAGCATAGCTTGGAATCGCTTAGGGGTTTCTGCCTGTCCTCTGACTCTATGAGCTTCGCTATGAGATGCACAGCGCCCTGCTGGGACTGCTCCATGCTTCCTCCTCCAGTAGCAAGGCGCCTTGAGAAGAAATACTTTGCCGGCATCAGCCCCTGAGGGCACTGCACATACTTGTGCATAAGGCAGCGGCTCACCGTCGAGACATTGAGTTCCAAGCTCTCGGCGGCATCACTCATGGTCATGGGCTTAAGCGAATCCTGCCTGCCGGTGAAATAATCCTGCTGTACCTTCGCCACCAAGTCGAAGCAACGGCGTATGGTTGACTTGCGTCTGTCTATATTTCCTATAAGCTTATAGGTCTCGCTTATCTTGTCTCTTAGGTAATTTTTGAGCTCCTTGTCCTCTGTGGTCTTGTAGAGCTCCAGATATTTGTCATTTACTGCAACTCTCGGCACGTCATATTCATTGGCATCTGCCTTCGCCATGCCGTTATCATCTATGTATATATATACGTCCGGTATCACATACACAGTCTCATCCTTCTGCGTATGCTCCTGTGTTATATCGGAATCAAGCCCTGCGATAAGCTCTGCCGCATGGCGTATATCTGCCTCGTCTGCCGAGAGCTTGTCTGAAAGTGCCTTATATCTATGCTTAGATAATGCCTCGAGGTATTCATTTTCCGCTAACTTGAGCGCAAGCTCCTCGTCCGGATAATATCTCTCAAGCTGTAATCTCACAAACTCCGCAGTATCTGCCGCACCGACTCCAGCAGGTTCCATGCTCTTAATGAGTCTCACAGCCTCTGCTATGAGCTCCTCCGGCACGCCTATGTCGCGCACTGACTGTATTGACTCTTGAGTCAGCCATCCGTTATCTTCAAGGAGATCTATAAGATATCCGCATACTGCCGTGATATCCTGCTTAAGCTTCATCCCCTCCAGCTGGGTCTTAAGCCCATAGCTTAGCGAATCAATATAGTCATCCACATATCTCTGGGACGGCTCGCGTGTGAGATTGGCACCCTCGTCATTTTGCCTTGCGCCTGAGCCTGTGTTGACTGTACCGGCTGTACTTATACGCCCGCTGTCATGTACCGCACCGCCTATCCTGCTGCCTCGGTAGTCCTTGAGTACCCTCAGCATCTCCTCAGATATGACAGGCTCTGTTTTCTCTATGCAAGGATTCTCCTGATATAGCTTGTCCACATAGCTCGTGAGCTCTGCCGTATTCATGCACAATACGGAAATAGACTGCAATAGCTGTGGATTTAATTGCAGTCTCTGCGTCTGGCTTATCTGTAAGCTGTTGGATATATCACTCATAGCCTTGCTAAACCGGCTCTTATAGTAAGGACTCTGCCAGAGGCGCCGTTGCCTCTATCACGCAGCTTCCCTTGCACCAAAATGTGCTTTCTTTGTATATGCACCTCATCGGATGCATTTCCCATAAAGTGCAAAGAATCCGCCGCCTTATGTTGCTGCGGCGGATCCTATACCTAAGTATCCTACATACCTTTTTATTTCGTTCCGAAGATACGGTCTCCTGCATCTCCGAGTCCCGGGCAGATGTAAGCATTTTCATTAAGCTCTCTGTCCAGATGTCCGATATACACCTCTACATCGGGGTGAGTCTCATGCAGTCTCTTTACGCCCTCAGGTGCACCTATAATGGCAAGGAACTTAATGCGCTTTCCGCCTCTCTCCTTGATAAGATTGATGGCATCCACTGCCGAACCGCCCGTAGCAAGCATGGGGTCAGTAACTATTATAACTCTCTCGTCTATGGGTGACGGAAGCTTGCAATAATACTCATGCGGCTCGTGAGTCACCTCATCACGATACATGCCTATATGTCCTACCTTGGCTGTGGGGACAAGTGCCAATATACCCTGCACCAATCCAAGTCCGGCTCTGAGTATCGGAACTACGGCAAGCTTGCGTCCGGCAATGACAGGACTCTTGCATTTCTCGATAGGAGTCTCTACATCTATGTCTACAAGCTCCAAGTCTGAGAGCGCCTCATATCCCATGAGCATACCCAGCTCATCGACTATGGCTCTGAATTCGTTGGTGCCGGTATCCTTGTCACGCAGTCTCGTAATCTTGTGCTGAATGAGCGGATGAGTGAACTCAAAAACATTATCGTACAGTTGCTTCATGTATTACCACCTTTCTTGGAGAGCGCGGCAGAGTTGGCGCCGTATGCGTGTTTTCACTGCCAGTCCGTTCTGTAGTTACATATATCATGATATCAGGGTAAACCATCATGCCTGCGTGTTTGCAGGCACCGCATATAATAAAAGTACGGATTGCCGTTTGGCAACACTTTTATAGTCATAAGACTTTTGCCACCAATATCACCGGATCGCTACCAGATTGCCACCGCGCTTCGTGCTCTCGCAATCTGCAAAGCATTCATCTGTGTCGTCTTGCTGCTATCTCGCCCTGCTGCTTATATATTGAGTTTGCTCCGACCGCAGTCCTCACGCTTGAGAGCGGATAAACATTGGTGTCGCTGCCTATGACTGTGCCGGGGTTGAGTATGGAACCGCAGCCTACCTCTACGCGGCTGCCGAGCACAGCACCGAATTTCTTAAGTCCTGTCTCCGTATCCTCATCCTCAAAATGCACCTTGACTAAGCTCTTGTCGCTCTTCACATTGCTCGTTATGCTGCCGGCTCCCATGTGCGACCTATATCCCAATATCGAGTCTCCTACATAATTATAATGCGGAACCTGTACATTGTCGAACAAAATCACATTCTTTAATTCCGTTGAGTTTCCCACTACGCAATCTCTGCCTATGAGCGCTGAGCCTCTGATAAAGGCACAGTGTCTTACTTGTGTCCCTGCACCTATGATACAGGGTCCTGCTATATAAGCTGACGGATATATATGTGCCGCCTTGCTTATCCAGACATCCTCGCTCGGGTGCTCGTATTCATCCTCTGAGAGAGTCTTGCCAAGGCTTATTATGAAGTCCTTGATGAGAGGCAATACCTCCCACGGATATGTAGTTTTCTCAAAAAGCTCTGCAGCCGCCGTATGCTCAGTCTCGCAAAGCAGCGCATTTGCCGCCTCCTGCTTCTTCATCGATGTCTCCTCTACTTTAATGCTGTCTGAAGCCGCCAAGCAGCCTCATAGCAGTCTTGCCCTCATGCACAGCTTATAAGTGACTCTTCCGTCCCTTACGCAACGCGTCTCTTTCGTACTATGACTCATGCCACGCAGCCGATAAGCTGCCACAGACGCAAGCTTATCTCAGCTTGTCTTCTGCTTCGTGCCGCTGCCGCCTCTTAAGGCAGTACGGAGGAGATTAAGATGCACTTCCTTTTTGCCGTATTTTACAACGGCATCATTTTCAGCAAGACTTACTCCCACACATTCATCCTTATCACGCAGCTTTATCGCTCTGACACCCTTGGCACTCTTCTTAAGTAACGGCACGTCATCCAAAGCAAATCTCAAGAAATATCCGTCCTTCGTCCAGACTGCTATCGTATTTGCACCTATGCTTGCTATAGGCATGATGGCTACCAGCTCATCGCCCTCGTCAAGCTTGGTCGATGCTATCTGCTTGTTGTTGGACTCAAATTCGCCTATGTCCGTCTGCTTGATGAGGCCGTTCCTCGTGAGGAACAACAGGTTAATATCCTTTAAGCTGTCCTTATCGCTTATGTATAACAGCTCCTCATCACTTGTCCTGTACTTCGATATATTGTCAATGGGCACACCCTTGTCCTTGGGCTTCTTGAAGGGGATATCTGCGCATTTTATGCGGTGTAGACTGCCCTTATCCGTAAATATAAGTATGGCGCTCAATGTATTGGTCGTAAGCACATATTTGTTTTCGGACTCCACACTCTCACGCGTCTTTTCGAACTGAGTCTGATCTATGAGCTTGCAATAACCAAGCCTGTCCATGACAAAGACACAGTCAATGGGCTTGGCCTCTGGCTCTGCTATGACCGTCTCCTCTATGTCGGCAATCTCCGTCCTGCGCGCATAGCCGTATTTGGCATCTATCTCAGCAAGATCCGCCTTGATCATGGAGTCACGCTTAGACTTATCAGCGATGATGGCCTTATATTCCTTGATTGACTTCATCGTAGCCTTGTAGGCCTTCTCGAGCTCCATTATCTCGAGTCCTATGAGCTTGTAGAGCTGCATCTCCAGTATCGCCTTGGCCTGACGCTCGGTAAATCTTAAGTGCGACGCATCCTCAGCCATAGACTTGTCCTTGAAGCTTATGTTGGAAGTATCTCCCTTGGTGAGACAATTCTCGGCATCCTTGCGGTTCTTGGCGCCTCTTATCACGGCTATAACGAGGTCAATGATATTGCAGGCAGTGATGAGTCCCTCCTGGAGCTCCCTGCGCTCTTCCTCCTTCTCTAAGAGTACCTTGTACTTACGCTCTATTATCTCATGCTGGAACCTAAGCCAAGCCTTGAGTATGCCCGGCAGTGTCATCACCTCGGGTCTGCCCTCCGAGATAGCCAGCATATTGACGCCGAAGGTATCCTCTAAGCGCGTTTTCTTATAGAGTATCTGCTTGATGCGTTCTATATCGGAGTCTTTCTTTAGTTCTATGAAAATGCTGACGCCGGACGCATCCGTGGCATTGCCTATGTCGCTTATCTCCGGCAGTTTCTTGGCCTCTGCAAGATCTGCTGTCTCCTGCATGAACTTGCCTATGCCCTGCCCTATCATGGTATAGGGTATCTCAGTGACTATGAGTCTGTCATGCTCGCCGCGCTTAGTCGCCGGTACATACTCGACCTTGCCCCTTATCTTAATCCTGCCGGTACCGGTCTCATAGATACTCTTTAATTCGCTCTTATTAGAAATAATGCCGCCTGTCGGAAAATCCGGTCCCGGCATTATCTCCATCATCTCGTCTATGCTTAGATCATTATTGTCTACATAAGCCGAGCACAGCTTGCATAGCTCTGAGAGATTGTGGCAGGGAGTCGAGGTCGTCATACCTACGGCTATACCCTCTGAACCGTTTAAGAGGAAATTGGGTATGCGCACAGGCAGTACAACGGGTTCATTTTCCGTATTGGCATAGGTCGGCACGAAGTCCACCGACTTATCTATGTCGCGTAGGAATACCTCGTCCGTAAATTCCTTGAGCTTGGCCTCGGTATAGCGATATGCCGCTGCCGTATCCCCCTCTATGGAGCCGAAGTTACCCTTGCCGTCCACGAGAGGCATGGCCTTCTTGAAATCCTGTGAGAGCACGACCATGGTCTCATATATGGATGAATCGCCATGCGGATGGAAGCGTCCCATGCAGTCTCCGGTGATACGCGCAGACTTCATCTCCTTCCTGTCATGGTGCACATGGAGGTTGTCCATGTCATAGAGGAGACGGCGCTGTACTGGCTTTAGGCCGTCGCGCACATCCGGCACCGCACGCGCGGTGATAACTGACATGCTGTAGTCAAGATATGACTTCTGCATCTCCTCGCTGTACTCTGTTCTCAGTATCTTTTCAGGCATATTTATGCTCTTTCTCTTGATTCATTATCTGATACATCTGCCAAAAGCATACCTCCTTAGCCAAGCTGTGCCCTGCAGACGCATCTTCCCTGCGGCATGTATTTATCCGCCTGTCTATACACTTACGTATCTATCTCTGCCTCATTGGCATGCTCATATATAAAGTCGCGACGGGGTCCTACCTCTGTGCCCATGAGCATCTCAGTTACCTCTGACGCCAGTCTCGCGTCCTCTATCTCGACACGCTTAAGCACTCTGCGCTCCGGGTCCAAGGTGGTGGCCCACAGCTCCGCAGGATCCATCTCTCCAAGTCCCTTGAAACGCTTAAGGTCGAAGCTTGACGCCTCGTGATCCTTCATGTACTTATTTAATTCCCTGTCGTTATAGAGATATTGTGGCTTGCCGTTCTTGGACTTAGGCGTCACGAGATACAGGGGCGGCATGGACACGTATATATGCCCGTCGTATATGAGCTCCGGCATAAATCTGTAGAAAAAGGTCAGCAGCAGTGTATCTATATGACTGCCGTCAACATCGGCATCAGTCATCAGTATTATCTTGTTGTAACGGAGCTTCGTTATATCGAAGTCGTTGCCGTAGCCTTCCGAAAATCCGCAGCCGAAGCTGTTAATTATGGTCTTGATCTCGGCATTAGCCAAGACCTTGTCCATAGACGCCTTCTCGACGTTAAGTATCTTGCCTCGGATGGGCAG
>CAVHZK010000110.1:0-15050 GCA_963640215.1 bacterium
GCACACGCAGATGTGAGGTGTTTGTTATATACGGAGCAGCCTCATAATGTTTAGATGTATAATAGGATGAATAATTGTTTTCTGCGCCATCAACTATGCCCTGCTCAAGTGCTGAGAAAACCTCACCGAAAGATATAGGAGTAGGTGCGACACCGAGAGCCTCAAAGCCATCACCTGAAGCCTGTGAGCCTGTTGTACGGATCTTAAGACCCTTAAGATCATCGACACATTTAACTTCTTTCTTGGCGGTATAAATATGACGAGAGCCTTCATCCATATAACTGATGAGATGAAGTCCAGCATCGTCGAATTTAGATGCTACAAGCTGGCCAATCTCGCCATTAAGAATAGCCCATTCTGTTTCTGCATCCTTGAAAATATATGGAAGTGTAAATGCGGTATACTCCGGAACGAAAGAACATATGGCACCACCATTAACACTGGTCATACCCATAGAGCCCAGCTTAACGGCCTCAATAGCATCAGCTTCCTGACCGAGCTGTCCGTCTGTATAGACTTCAACCTTTATATCTCCGTCCGTTAATTCATAAAGTTTATCCGAGAACTGCTGCAGTGCCTCACAAACCGGATAATCGGCAGCCGAAACATGACCGAGCTTGTATACCTTTGATGGAGTCTTTTCACCATCAGTGTTCTTAGCTTCCTCTGACGAAGAAGTCTCTGCTGCAGCTGATGTCTGTGTTGTGTCAACCGTGGTACATGCTGTTGCCATAAGCATAACTCCCGCTGCTACTGCAATTTGCCAAATTTTCTTCATGTTACCCTCCTGTACTTGCCTTCATAAATATTGTGCAAATTCACGCGTGAATCTAGTGAAGTATATCTTTTTTTTGTGCAAACTGTCAACGATAATCATGTTTTGATTTTGTACTTTTTGCACATGAGGTTATCATCAGGAAGGATGAGTCTTCTGCTGTTTCTGAGCGCATAGGCAGATTTTATTTTCCAACTACAAAAAAGCAGTATGGTGTCTTATAATTAAGCGTTGATAGGGAAAAATCACGGATTGCTACGCGCTTACGCACTGTCATCCGTCAACACTTTTAGAATAGCTCAAAAGCATGGCAACTATACGTATTAAAAATATGAATTTAGGTGAGGGAATCCCCAAGATCTGCGTGCCTCTTACCTGTGGCAATTTGGCGGAGCTTGAGAACGCGCTGAAGTATATGCGTGGCAAGCCTTTTGATCTTATTGAATGGCGCGTGGACAAGTACGCGTTATTCCGTGATTTTTTCGCTAAGGACAACGCTGCGGATATTTCGGATATTGCCTCTCTCGAAAGAGCATCTACTTGCAATACGACTGCGGATGAGTCCTGCGCTGCGTGTCACGAGGCAAGGAAGAGCAATATTGCCGACGCCCCCTCGAATACGCTGAGCACGGACATCCAGCTACCTGCACTTAGGAAAGCTTCGGCGGAGCTAAAGAAAGCAACCGCTGCTATACGGACTGTATTTCCGAATAAACCGCTTATATTCACCATCCGCACCAACAAGGATATGGAGGACTTTGAGCTAAGCGACGAGGCATATGCTGATGCTGTATCTTATGCCGTGATAGAGGGGCTTGGCGATATCATCGACATCGAATACAGCAGAGGCGCGGCTTTGGTATCGAAGCTTGTTAAGCTTACGCACGACTGCGGTCTCAAGGTCATCGTATCGAGACACGTTGCAGACAGCACTCCGAGTGAAAAAACAATAGTGAATACCTTGCATGATATGCAGGCTGTGGGTGCTGATATAGTGAAGTTTGCAGCTATGCCGCAAGATAAAGCGGATGTGAAGTCCTTGCTTGACGCTACATACAGCTATGCAAAGGAAGCGACCTCAGTCCCGGTCATAACCATGTCCATGGGTAAGCTCGGTGTGCTTAGCCGCATAAGCGGCAGTCTCACCGGCTCCTGCCTCACCTTCGGCACAGTCGGTGCTGCATCTGCACCCGGACAGATAGACTGCGAGGAGCTTAAACGGATACTTGATATCCTGTCTTAATCTCGGGATATTGCATCAATCCCGCGATACACATATAAACATATATAACAGGTTAAATAATACATGCTGAATAAAACAACCATCACCATAGATGAGCTTGCGGATCTGCATCCGTCGGAATATATATTGGTGGATATACGTGATGAGGTATCCCACGCCTACGGCTCGATACCGGGTTCCGTGAGTATGCCCGATATCATATCCAAGGCGGCGGACGGAGGTCTCGATAAGAGCAGTTCCTACATACTCTACTGCATGAAGGGCACGCAGAGCACAGAGATTGCCGAGAGCTTACGCGAGGCAGGCTATGCCTGTGCCGACCTTGCCGGAGGGTACAGCGCGTGGCTTACAGACTCTCTCAGGGAACATGACTCCGAGAAGCAATCTGAGGTAGAGCTCAGTATACGCAAGAAATTCCATAAGCAGCTATTCACCCCCTTTGCCAAGGGTATCAATACCTACGACATGCTGCAGGAGGGCGACCATGTTGCCGTATGCATCTCCGGCGGCAAGGATTCCATGCTCATGGCCAAGCTCTTTCAGGAGCTTAAGCGGCACAACAAGTTTCATTTTGATCTGACCTTTCTCGTGATGGATCCCGGCTACAGTGAACTAAACCGCATGGTTATAGAGCGTAACGCGGCCATGCTTGGTGTGCCTATGACGATATTCGAGTCTGATATATTTGACGCGGTATATGATGTGGAGAAGTCTCCTTGCTATCTCTGTGCCCGTATGCGCAGAGGATATCTCTACAGCAAGGCTAAGGAGCTTGGCTGCAACAAGATTGCACTCGGACATCATTTTGATGACGTGATTGAGACTATACTGATGGGTATGCTCTACGGCGGTCAGGTTCAGACTATGATGCCCAAGCTACACAGCACCAATTTCGATGGCATGGAGCTGATACGTCCGATGTATCTCATACGCGAGGACGATATCATGCACTGGCGTGACTATAATGGGCTGCATTTCATACAGTGCGCCTGCCGTTTCACAGATACCTGCTCCTCCTGTCGTCCGGATGGCACCTCCGCCTCGAAACGCATGGAGATTAAGCAGCTGATAGCCAAGATGAAGGAGACCAACCCCTATGTTGAGAAAAACATCTTCCGCAGTGTGGAAAATGTCAATCTCTCGACTGTCATAGCCTACAAGCAGGATGGCAAGACTCACCACTTTCTTGACAGCTACTTAGACTCAGGCTCATAAGCTAACAGCGATGCCTAGGTATACGTAGGCTCCAAACACTCTAAACGTGACGGACTGCTTCGCAAGGAACCTCACCGTCACTGCTGATCTGCGCCGCTTTTATTTATATGTCTTATGCTTCTTGGCTTTAAGGCGCACCATGGCGCGGGTCATAGCCAGCTGTCCCTGATAATAATTCTTCTCACTGCTCTGCACACTTAGGCGCTCCCTTGCGCGCTCGGCGGCTGCGGCTGCTCTGTGTTCGTCCACATCCTCAGGTCGCTCCGCACTGTCTACTATGAGCACGGTGCGTCCTCCTCCCGTCCTCGCATAGCCCTGTCCGGTCACGACCGTATACCACTCGCCATCTGTCTTGTAGCGCAAGGTGCCTATGTATATGGCTATAACCATCGGCTCATGCCCTGCCTGTATGCCGAACTCCCCGTCGGCTGCCGGTATGATGAGACTCTCGCAGTCTCCGTCATAAAACACGCCGCTGCTTGCCACTATTCTGAGATGAAACCTGTTCATTGCTTCCCTGTCTATCCTGTCTTATGTCCTGCTTTGACGATCTTTTGCGACAAGTCCTTCCCTCTGCCTTTGTTATCTTCGTTATCTCTGTTATCTCAGCCTTCCTCGGCCTTGATGCTCTCTGCCTTCTTCTTGACATCGTCTATCGTGCCGGCATTGAAGAAGGCGCTCTCGGGATAGTCGTCCATCTCGCCCGCAAGTATCTGCTTGAATCCTCTGACAGTTTCCTCCACGGGCACGTATACGCCCTTTACTCCTGTAAATGTCTCCGCCACCGAGAAGGGCTGTGAGAGGAAGCGCTGTATCTTGCGCGCTCTGTATACTGTCGTCTTGTCGTCCTCGCTGAGCTCGTCTATGCCCAATATAGCGATGATATCCTGCAGCTCCTGGTATTTCTGGAGCACACGCTGTACCTGCATAGCAGTCTCGTAATGCTCCTCTCCCACTACCTCTGCCTCAAGTATACGCGAGGACGAGGCAAGCGGATCTACCGCCGGATATATGCCGAGCTCCACTATCTTACGTGAAAGCACGGTAGTTGCATCAAGGTGTGCAAAGGTAGTAGCCGGAGCGGGATCTGTAAGATCATCTGCCGGTACGTATACTGCCTGCACACTCGTTATGGCTCCGTCCGTTGTCGAGGTGATACGCTCCTGCACACCGCCTAACTCATTGGCAAGTGTCGGCTGATATCCTACCGCAGACGGCATACGTCCGAGCATAGCTGAAACCTCGGAGCCTGCCTGTACAAATCTGTATATATTATCGATAAATAGGAGGACATCCTTCTTAGCCCTGTCTCTGAAATACTCAGCCATAGTGAGTCCGGTCTCGGCTACTCTCATACGCGCACCCGGCACCTCATTCATCTGACCAAATATAAGTGCAGTCTTGTCGAGTACACCCGAGGCACTCATCTCTCTGTAGAGGTCATTGCCCTCCCTCGAACGCTCTCCGACTCCGGTAAATATCGAATATCCGCCGTGCTCCGTAGCCACATTATGTATAAGCTCCTGTATGAGCACGGTCTTGCCGACTCCGGCACCTCCGAACAGTCCTATCTTGCCGCCCCTTGAATACGGTGCCAGGAGGTCTATAACCTTGATACCGGTCTCCAACATGGCTGCGGACGGAAGCTGCTTCTCAAATGAGGGCGCCTTCCTGTGTATGGGCCATTTTTCATCTGTTTTTGGCTGTCCCTTGCCGTCTATAGCCTGCCCCAAGACATTGAACATCCTGCCGAGCACCTTATCGCCTACCGGGACGCATATGCCGCTGCCGGTATCATTTACCTGCATATTCTTGGATAGTCCCTCGCTCGGATCCATCATAATACAGCGCACATCGGTGTCATTTAACTGCTGTGCGACCTCCATGGTCCTCACGAATCCGTCCGTCTCTACCGTGAGTGCCTCGTTGAGCTTAGGCAAATGCGCACTGCCGCCCATGAAACGCACATCCACTACCGGACCCATGATCCTGACTATCTTGCCCGTATTTATATCTGCATTTTCTTTAACATTATCCATCGTTGTCACATCCGATTATTACTCTTCTGCGCAGCCGCTCCCGCTATTATCTCCGTTATCTCCTGTGTGATGCTGCCCTGACGCTTGCGGTTATACTCAAGCTCAAGTTCCTGTATCATCTTGGCTGCATTGTCTGATGCCGAGTTCATGGCTGTCATGCGGTCGTTGAGCTCCGCACAATAGCTCTCTATGAGAGCACTGAATATAACACCCTGCATGGTGAGCGGCGCTATCTGAGTAAATACTGTCGCAGCATCCGGATAGAAGGACTCCTCTCCGCTTATCTGCTCATCAGTCCTGTCGTAGGCCTCCCTCGAGAGCGGCATAAGCTTCATCATGATAGCCTCGGACTGCAGGGCATTCTTCATCCGCGTATATATCACGTATATCTCGTCGATATTACCGGAGTCGAACTCGCTCATCAGATCCACGGCGATATTGCGCGCCCTCTGAAGTGTTGGATTCTGTGATGAATATACGAAATCCTCACGTACCTTGAGCTGTTTCCTTGCAAAATAATGTAAGCCGACCTGTCCTATGACGAAGAGCTCCGCATCCTTGCATTTAGCAAGCTCGGCCTCTGCCTTCCTTATCACGTTGATATTGTATGCTCCGGCAAGTCCCTTGTCGGCTGTGATAATGAGGTAGCCTCGCTTAACAGGCGCCTTTAGCTTGGTTGCGTCTTCAGCCGTCTTGACTCTGTGCTCAAGGTACTTGTGCTCCATGTCCGGAGTCAGCGCAAGTATGTCACTTATAGTAAGGCATATAGCGTCATAATACGCCTGCACTGCCGTCATGCGCTCTCTGGCCTTGCGTATCTTGGAGGAGGATATGAGGTACATGGCGTTCGTGACCTTCATGGTCTCGCGGATACTGCCTATGCGATCAAGTATTTCCTTTGTCCCCGCCATATCCGTTCACCTTCTTATAATCGCGCAGGGCATCAAGTATAGTCTGCTTGTTGTCATCACTGAGCTGACCGGTACTCTCTATGCCGCGGATGAGATTGCCATGCGTGCCCTCGAAGAAGCTGTAGAAGCTCTCTGCGAAGCCCTTGAACTCTGCCTTGGGGAGATCTAATAGTATCTTGCTCGTTGCTACGAGCAGATATACGACCTGCTTTGCTACCGGCATAGCGTGATAGAGCGGCTGCTTTAACAGCTCCGTCAGCTGCTCTCCATAGGTTATGCGCTTCTTTGTGTCCTCATCGAGGTCTGAGCTAAACTGTGCAAATGACTGTATCTCCTTGTACTGAGCAAGCTCCAGTCTCAGTGTTCCGCTCACATTCTTTATCGCCTTGGTCTGCGCTGCACCTCCGACTCGAGATACAGATAAGCCTACATTTACAGCAGGACGAAGTCCCTCATAGAACAGGTCGCTCTCTAAGAATATCTGTCCGTCGGTAATAGATATAACATTGGTCGGAATATAGGCGGACACGTCGCCTGCCTGAGTCTCTATAATAGGCAGCGCTGTTATGGAACCGCCTCCATGCTCTGCATCAAGTCGGCACGAGCGCTCCAAGAGCCTCGAATGGAGATAAAATACGTCTCCGGGGTAGGCCTCACGTCCCGGCGAGCGCTCTAAGAGGAGCGACAGTGCTCTGTATGCCACGGCGTGCTTGGAGAGGTCGTCGTACACTATGAGCACATCCTTGCCCTGATCCAAGAAATACTCAGCCATAGCCGTACCTGAATACGGCGCTATATACTGCATCGCAGCGCCGTCACTTGCCGTTGCGGCTACCACTATGCAATAATCCATGGCGCCGTGCTTCTTGAGATTCTCGACTACCTGAGCTACGGTTGACGCCTTCTGGCCTATGGCTACATAGACGCAGATGACATTCTTGCCGCGCTGATTGATGATAGTATCTATGGCTATACTCGTCTTGCCTGTCTGGCGATCTCCGATAATGAGCTCACGCTGTCCGCGACCTATGGGTATCATGGAATCTATAGACAATATGCCTGTCTGCAGCGGTACATTCACCGGCTCTCTGTCCATGACGCCTGCCGCCTTGCGCTCTATCATATACCATGACTCTGCAGGGATAGGTCCCTTGCCGTCTATGGGAGCGCCGAGCGCGTCCGTGACTCTGCCCAAGAGGAAGCTGCTGACTCCCACGCCTGCGCGTTTCTTGGTTCTTACAACTCTGCCGCCTACGCTTAAGTCCTCATCGTCGCCTAAGACTACGCAGAGTATGCGATGCTCGTCTATGCTCTGCACCAGTCCCTTGACTCCATTTTCGAAGAGAACTATCTCGCCGTACATGGCGCTGCTTATGCCGGATACTGCCGCTATACCGTCGTGGAGGCTCACTATCTCGCCGCCCTCCTCGACCGTCATCTCGTCCGTAAATCCGTCAATATCGCTTTTGAGCACCGAGATGATATCATCGGTGCCCTTCTCCATCCTTAAGTTCCTCTCGAGACGTCCGAAAGCTCCCTTAACGGTATTATCATATATAATATCTCCGACCTGCAGGATATATCCGCCCAATATATCGTCGTCCTGCTTCTCGGTGAGTACCACGTCTGTGGCGTGGTAGGTCTCCGCAAGCATACGCTTCAGGTCCTCTATCCTTGCATCATCAGGTCTTGTCGCGTAGCTTAGGCTCGCCTTCAGTATCCTGTTGGTCTCGAAAAATCGATCTGCAAAATTATGCGTCATGTCCCACGCTTGCCTCTCTCAATACATCATTGAACAGGCTCTGCTCCTCTGCTTCATTGCGGTTGATCTTGGCAAGCTTCTTGGCAGCCGCAAGTGCAAGCTCGGTAATCTGACCCTTGGACTCGCTCATAATGAGCTCAGCCTCGCGCTTAGCTCTCTGCCTCGAATCCGTCAGTATCCTGTCAGCCTCTTCCTTTGCTTCATTTATAATCCTTGCATTTTCAAGCTTGGCATCCTCGATTATCTTGGATGCGTGTGCCTGTGCAAGTGAATTGGAGCTCTGCAGTACCTTGTCGGCCTCTGCAAGTCTCTCCTTGGCAGCCTTCTCCATGCTGTCTGCCTGTCCTAACTGATCGGAGATAAGCTTCTGTCTCTGATCTATCATGCTCGTTACCGGCTTGAACAGAAATACTCTGAGCAGTAAGAACAACGCGATAAGATTGATGAATGTCCAGACTATATTTATATTAAGTGTAAGCATTACTCCGCCTCCTTCTTAAATAAACATTCGTGCCTACGTATACGCAGGCGCCACGTACTCTAAAAGTACGGATTGCTACGTGCTTACGCACTGTCACTGTCCCAAGAACAGTATGATCAATATACCTATAACCAATCCGTATACTGCGGTTGCCTCTGCCAATGCGCATCCGAGCAATAGCGCCTTGGTAATCTTGCCGTCTGCCTCAGGCTGTCTCGCTATGGCATCAACCGCCTTGGCTGTGGCTATACCTATACCGATACCTGCTCCTATACCCGTGAGCACGGCAATTCCCGCTCCGATTGCTATCAATGTAGACATTGTTTATATCCTCCGAATCCGTATTATTCCATCGCTTCCTTCATAAAGAGCGAGGTCAGAAAAACAAATACATAAGCCTGTATCATCCCGTCAAATATATCGAAGTACATACTGAAGGGTATCGGTATAAACGCCGGCATGGCTATCTTGATAAGCTCCATAACCACAAATGCCCCCAGTACGTTTCCGAAGAGTCGCATACACAGGGACAAGGGTTTTATAAATAATTCCAAGATATTGATCGGTGTTATTATCGGCATCGGTTCAGCGAAGCTCTTGATGAATCCCTTGGCGCCCTTGGTGCGCAGTCCGGAATATTCGATAAGTACTATACTCATCACCGCCAGTCCGGCGGTAACATTTAAGTCCTTGGTCGGAGGCTTTAGTCCTACGAGTCCTGTCATATTGGCACAGCCTATATATATGATGACTGTCGCAAGCCACGGTATGTAGCGCTTTCCCCGTTCTCCAAGTATCCCTCCGAAGAAGCTGTACAACCAACCTATAGCTCCTTCAAGTACTATCTGTCTTTTGCTCGGATGTTCCAGATTAAAATTACGTGTCAGTAATGCAGAGGCTATGACCAAAAATGCCATGATCACCCATGTCACCGCCACAGACTCCGGTATCGCTATCCCTCCGCATAGTGGGATTGTGAATGCCGTCTCAGTCTGCAGCTCTTCCATAAGTCGTTCTGCCACTTCAATCCCTTCCTTCTGAATCTGTCTCACTGCAGATACTTTCTATGCAAGTATTTTACTCCCTGTTTTCTCATTTGTAGAGTTAAGAAGGTGTTATGAATTCATGAAAATATCTAAGCAAAAATATTAAATTTGTGTTAATTTTGTGTATTTTTACTAATTGCTTCCTCCATTCTAAATTAAGCGCAAAAAAAGACAATATCTGCATTTTCCCGTCAGACATCAGGAAAACAACATTTATTGTCCATGTAATCGCGTCTTTAATTGTATTTTTATGATATCACGTTTCGGAATTGGATGTAATTGACCGATTTAACGAAATTAAATTTCAGAAATAAATTCGTCTGCGCGTTAATGCACAAATGCATATGCATTGAACATCCTCTATGAACATTTTGCAAACGCAGCTTATTATATAAGCCTGTATACTGTAGGTCATAACTCATTGCAGCTTCACAGCTAAGTATTTATCTCACAGTCTAAGCCTATATATATCGGTGCTCGTGACCGCATAGAACTCTCTGCCTGTCTTGCCAGCGCATATCTTGAGTAGCTCGCCCTCTGCAAATTGCAGACTTCCTTTATGTGATCCGCCCTTGCCATATAACTCTACAGTGCTGCCGTTACGCAGCAGTACATAGTCACCGCTTACGCATATGTCCGTATATCTCTCCTCAAGCTCTGTCTCAGAGAGCAGCGCGCCCTTGTTGCTGTATATGTGCATCATGCGCACGGCATCGCTGCCGTCTCCTGCTGTTATCACCACGGACATGCTGTCAGAGCAGACGACTGACTCCACCTTGTCCTCGAAGCTTAGCTGCTCCAATATCTCAGGGCTGTTCAGCACTGCAGTCGTAAAGAATACGGCGCCCCCGTCATAGAAGGCCTGACTATACTCATCCGTTGCAAAATGCACATATCCCGTCATGTGCCCTGCAAATTCATCCTTGAAGCCTCCGACTATACGCCTTGCATCCTCATTCTGACCTATGGAGCTGAAATTGCGGAACACTACATTGTTGCAGAGCTGTCCGTTCTCTATGCCTATATATGAGGTAATGAGCTGCGTGCCGTCCGGAGATACATCCACATCAAAGGGATATCCGTCTCCGCTTAGTACTGACTTCACCGACAGGTCTATGGCTGATCCGTCCTCGCGAAAGGCCGTTATATACTCTGCCCCGCTGTCATTTAAGACTGCATAGACTACACCACTGCCCGCAACTCGCAGCAATGATATAGGCAATACAGTCTCTACGCTGCCTGTCATCTGCGCGCTGTCAAATATATATATCTGCGTGCCGCCGCGATCTCCTATGACCGCATAGCTGCCGCACACATCTACAACGGGTAAGCTGAGCTGATAGCTCCTCTCCCAGACCACATTGCCGTGCTCGTCTATATACTCGGCTCCATCCTTGCTGTAACGGATGATGCCGCCGTTGAAGCTCTCATAGCCCTTGAAGGTCTCAACCGCCCCCGCTTCTCCGCCCTCGATATTTCTCGACCAGACTATCGTGTATGCCGTGCTCTGCGTCAGCTCCTTACCGAACAGTGCCGTGAATGCTACAGCCGCCACGAAGAGTAAAATAACTATATATACCACAGGGGAAGGGCGTTTTTTATCGTCCTCCCCCGTATCGTGGTGTGTTATCATATTTTGGCGGAGCCTCTCCTTCTGAAGCTCGCGGCTGTCATTAAGATTAGCCAATGCCCTTATTCCTCGACGGTCCTCTCTATATCGACGGCATATACTCCTATGTCGCCTGCCTTGCTGTCGTAATCGTGAGCCTCCTTAAGCATCATGTCCTTGACCTTCATCAGTCTGATCTGCGAGCTGCGCTCATTTTCATCAAGCTTCATCTTGATCATCTTGATGTTGGCCTCTGCATCCGGTATCATGACATGCTCCAAGGCATTAACTCTGCGCCTTGTCTTCTCTATCTCGGCTGCCATGAGCTGACAGGACTTCTCACGTTCGGCTAATTTTAACATATCGGGCAAGATATCGGCAATACTCTTGACTGCATCGTCCAAATCTCCCGATGTAAATGCAAATCCGTAAGGATATATGTCACTTGTGTCCGAGGTCCTCGTCTGGTAGCTAAACTGCGGTATCTCAACCGACATAACATTTCTGGCACCTGCCTCGAGATAGACCTCCTGCTTGGGCGCCATGAGCGCTACCTTGAGTGCCTCTGAGCTCATGGTAGCTCTCGCGAGCACAAAATTGGAGTTGCAGGCACGTATGCCCGCCTCTACCTTCTCACGCAGCAGCTTATTTTCCCTCACCGTATCGAGGAACTGGCGCATCAGCTCGTCAAGCTTGTCCTTAAGCATCTTGTGACCGCGGGTGGCAGTCCTAAGCTTATTCTTCTGACGCGTCAGCTCCATGCGTGTCGGATTGACCTGTGATTTTGCCATATGCTTACCTCACTCGTCAGCTCTCGGTATAGGGCTTGTAATACTTCTCTATCATGTCGTCCTTGATACGCTTAAGCTCGGACTTAGGCAATATGCCGAGGAGCTTCCAGCCAAGATCAAGCGTCTCCTCGATATCTCTGTCCGTGTTGTATCCCTGTGATACGTACTGGCGCTCAAACTCATCAGCGAACTTGGCGTAGAGCTTATCCATGTCGGAGAGAGCTGCCTCTCCGAGTATAACCATTAGCTCCTTGGCTTCCTTACCTCTCGAGTAAGCCGCAAAGAGCTGGTTCATCGTGCTGGAGTGATCGGCTCTTGTCTTGCCCTCGCCGACGCCCTTATCCTTGAGTCGAGACAGTGACGGCAATACATCTATCGGAGGCTGTATGCCTCTGCGGTAGAGGTCACGGCCGAGCATAATCTGTCCCTCGGTAATATATCCGGTAAGATCCGGTATAGGATGAGTCTTGTCGTCCTCAGGCATGGTAAGTATCGGGATCATGGTGATGGAGCCCTTCTTGCCTATCTGACGTCCTGCTCTCTCATAGAGTCCTGCGAGGTCGGTATACATGTATCCCGGATATCCTCGTCTGCCCGGTACCTCCTTGCGCGCTGCCGATATCTCACGGAGTGAGTCGGCATAGTTGGTTATATCCGTGAGGATAACCAGGACGTGCATGTCCTTCTCGAATGCCAGATACTCGGCTGCAGTAAGCGCCATACGCGGTGTAGATATACGCTCTACTGCTGGGTCATTTGCAAGATTAAGGAACATTACCGCCCTGTCTATGGCTCCTGTCTCCTTGAAGGAGTTCATGAAGAAGCTTGCTTCCTCAAAGGTGATGCCCATCGCTGCAAATACGACGGCAAACTGCTCTCCCGTGCCGCGTACCTTAGCCTGACGTGCTATCTGCGCAGCAAGATTGGCATGAGGCAGTCCCGAGCAAGAGAATATGGGAAGCTTCTGACCGCGGACCAAGGTATTAAGTCCGTCTATAGCCGAGACACCTGTCTGGATAAACTCCGACGGATATGCTCTTGCTGCCGGATTGATAGGCAGTCCGTTGATATCCATCCTTGCCTCGGGGATAATCTCAGGTCCGTCGTCTATGGCTCTGCCCATACCGTCAAACATGCGTCCGAGCATGTCCTCGGATACACCGAGGGTAAGACTCTTGCCGAAGAAACGCACCTTGGATGACTCAAGGTTGACTCCTGTCGAGCTCTCAAAGAGCTGTACCAGAGCATTGCCTTCATCTATCTCGAGCACCTTGCAGCGGCGCTTGGTGCCGTCAGCTAACTCTATCTCTCCGAGCTCGTCATACTTGACATTTTCAACGCCCTTAACGAGCATCAGAGGTCCTGTTACCTCTTGGATGGTTCTGTATTCTCTCGGCATATCAGAAGGCCTCCTTTCCGGCTACCGCAGCCGCACATTCCTGCTGAAGCTTGGATATAAGCTTATCGTACTCCGCATTTATATCCTGCTCTGCCGTATACTTGAAACGTCCTATATCCTCACGGCAGCTTAAGGCTATGAGCTCAGTGACCTTAGCCCCCTGCTCGAGAGCCTTGCTCGCCTCATCATAGTAGGCAAGTATAAGCTGCATCATCATATGCTGCTTCTTGGGCGAGGTATAGGTATCAACATCGTCAAAGGCGTTCTGATGGAGGTAATCCTCACGTATGGAACGCGCCGCCTCAAGCTTCAGTCTGTCTGCTGCTGAGAGTGCGTCTATACCTACGAGGTTGACTATCTCCTCCAGCTCCGACTCATCCTGCAGGAGTCCCATCAGCCTGCCGCGCAGTGCCGACCAGTCCTCTGCAACATTTTTATTGAAATACGGCTCAACCGAGTCCATATACAGACTGTACGAGGTAAGCCAGTTGATAGCAGGGAAATGTCTCTTGTAGGCAAGCTGCGCATCAAGTGACCAGAATACCTTGACTATGCGGAGCGTTGCCTGAGTAACCGGCTCCGATATATCACCGCCCGCAGGCGATACGGCTCCGATAACTGAGAGCGCACCCTCTCTGCCCTCGCTGCCGAGAGCGATAACACGACCTGCTCTCTCATAGAACTCTGCAAGTCTCGAACCAAGGTAAGCAGGATATCCTTCCTCACCCGGCATCTCCTCAAGTCGTCCCGACATCTCACGGAGAGCCTCAGCCCATCTCGAGGTGGAGTCTGCCATAAGTGCTACGGAATAGCCCATATCTCGGAAATACTCAGCTATGGTGATACCTGTATATATGGAGGCCTCACGTGCTGCAACAGGCATATCAGAGGTGTTCGCGATAAGCACTGTCCTCTCCATCAGGGACTTACCTGTACGCGGGTCTTTCAGCTCCGGGAACTCGTTAAGTACGTCCGTCATCTCGTTTCCGCGCTCGCCACAGCCTATATACACGACTATCTGTGCGTCAGCCCATTTTGCAAGCTGGTGCTGTACGACTGTCTTGCCGGAGCCGAAGGGTCCGGGTACAGCTGCCACACCGCCCTTGGCGATGGGGAACAGGGTATCTATAACTCTCTGTCCGGATATAAGCGGCATATCGGGGCTGAGCTTGGTCTTGTAGGGTCTGCCGGTACGTACGGGCCATCTCTGCATGAGCTGAACCTTGGTCTCACCATGCTCGGTCTCTATAACGGCGATATCCTCAACCACGGTGTAATCACCCTCGTTAATCTCCTTTACCGTGCCATCTGCGCCCTTGGGTACCATTATCTTGTGGAGCACTACCTCAGTTTCCTGCACGGTACCCAAGACATCTCCGTATACTACGCTGTCACCTGCTGAGACAGTAGGAGTAAAGTGCCATTTCTTCTCTCTGTCGAGAGAGGGAACAGACACACCGCGCTGCAAGAGATTGGAGCCTGTCTGCTCCTTGATCTTCTCAAGCGGTCTCTGTATGCCGTCGTATATACTGCTGATGATGCCGGGGCCTAATTCTACCGACATGGGATATCCGGTTGACTCAACCGGCTCGCCGGGGCCTAATCCTGAGGTCTCCTCGTAGACCTGTATGGATGCCTCGTCACCGTGCATCTCTATTATCTCGCCCGTAAGGTTTTTGTCGGAAACGCGGCACAGATCACGTATGCTGGCGTCACGCATTCCTTTAGCAATAACCAGAGGTCCGGCTACTTTTTTGATAACACCTTTGCTCATGTTTA
>CAVHZK010000111.1:0-2514 GCA_963640215.1 bacterium
GAGCCAAGAAGACGTCTCCCAAGACAAAGTCCGGAAACAACGGCAGATCCGGCAAGGTGAAATAAGTGGCGACCAAGAGCAAATCAGAGACTGTATTTTATTGCAATAGCTGTGGCTACGAGTCCAAGAAGTGGCTCGGACAGTGCCCGTCCTGCAAGGCTTGGGGCGCATTTGCCGAGGAACCTGTGATGAGAGCTGTTTCCTCAGCAAAGAGTAGCATATCTCACAGGGGTGCGACCATTAAGCCCGTACCGATACGCGAGATAAGTGCAGATGCCGAGGAGCGCATAGCTACTGGATTTAATGAGTTTGAGAGAGTCTTAGGCGGCGGTATAGTGCCTGGGAGCCTCGTGCTTGTTGGAGGAGATCCAGGTATAGGTAAGTCAACCCTGCTCCTCCAGACAGCAGCCAAGGTCGCGGCCTCGGGCAGCAAGGTCATATATGTCTCTGGTGAGGAGAGCCTAAGACAGATAAAGCTTAGAGCCGACAGAGTCGGCACAATGCCGGATAATCTTACTTTTGCGGCAGATACGGATATAGACCGCATCACAGATATGCTTGAGACTGAGCAGCCTAAGCTTGCAGTCATTGACTCCATACAGACTATGCACACAGAGGATGCGCAGTCTGTGCCGGGCAGTGTCACTCAGGTTAGAGAATGTACACAGCGCATGATGATATGTGCCAAGACCAACGGCATAGCGACCTTCCTTGTGGGTCATGTGACCAAGGAGGGCACGGTCGCAGGTCCGAGAGTGCTTGAGCATATAGTCGATACGGTTATATATTTTGAGTCCGGCGATCAGTTCGGCTACAGGATACTCAGGAGCGCCAAGAATCGTTTCGGCGCAACCAATGAGGTTGGCGTATTTGAGATGAGCGAGGAGGGTCTAAAGGAAGTCCTCAATCCGTCCGAATATCTCCTTGAGGGCCGTCCGGTAAATGCAACCGGAGCAGCGGTTACCTGTCTCATAGAGGGTAGCCGTGCCATGCTCTTAGAGGTGCAGGGACTCGTAGCCGAGACTCAGTACAATCTGGCGAGGCGTCAGGCCAACGGCATGGATTACAACAGGCTGTCCATGCTTATAGCTGTACTCTCGAAGCGCGCTCGGCTTGACTTAAACAGCATGGATGCTTATGTAAATATAGCCGGCGGTTTGAGAGTTACTCAGCCCGCGGTGGATCTGGCAGTATGTGCGGCTCTCATATCGGCATTCAAGAATATGGTCATACCGGGAGATACGGTTATATTCGGTGAGGTCGGACTCTCAGGTGAGGTCAGAGCCGTGCCGCAGGCGCAGGATCGCATAAAGGAAGCTATAAAGTTAGGCTTTAAGCGGGTCATTATGCCGGAGATAAATGTAAACGGCATAAGAAAGACAGGTATAGATATATCCAAGCTTGATGCCGAGATAATCGGTGTAAGGTATATAAGCGAGCTGTTTGCACTACTGTAAGCAAACGCACGGGTTCGTGCAATAGCAGCTGTTACATAATATAACATTATACTCTAAAAGTGTTGACAAACGTCTATGCGGACTGCGTGTTTACACGCAAGGACGCATAGACATTTGGCAACCTGCCCTGTATGAGCGATGTAGGGCGATAGCCCGGAATGCGAATACAGGCAGGATTGCGAGAGCGCGTAAGCGCGTAGCAATCCGTGACTTTTAGAGTATGTGGTGCCTGTGAAAACGTAGGCATGGGGGTTTATAATAAAAGTACGGAGTGCTACGCGCTTACGTACTCTCGCAATCCTCGAAAGCATTCAAGACAAGACATGGCAGAGAAATTAGTTGAATTTTTTACGGCGCGGCTTGCCGGTAAATTAAGCGGAGCCGCTATATGCTTCATAATATCCCTCTTCCCTATACTTGAGTTAAGAGGCGGATTGCTGGCGGCCTCGCCGGCATTCCTTAATGTGCCTATACTTAAGGCACTTCCGTTATGTATCATCGGGAACCTATTACCTATCCCCTTTGTGCTATTGCTTATAGAACGCATCATATCAGCAATGGAGAGCTGGGGCCCAACGGCGGGTGTCGCTGGCTGGCTTAAGAGGAAGGCTGACAAAAACAAGGATCAGATAGTCAAATACGGCTTCTGGGGCTTGGTTATATTTGTCGGCATACCGCTTCCCGGCACAGGTGCGTGGACTGGCAGTCTCGTTGCAGCGCTCTTGCACATGCCGTTCAAGAAGGCTTTTGCAGCCTGTGCGCTCGGAGTGCTCATGGCCTCAGTCATCATGTGTATAGTTTCGTATGGTATATTGGGGACCTTATTCGGATGAGAAAGAATGTGCCTTGGTAATTCAGGCATCACATATAATAAAAGTTGCGAAAACTGGCTATGTATTCATGTTTTGTAGGTTGCCAAATGGCAGTGCATTTTTGCGTGCTTGCACGCAATCTGCACTGCCATTCGTCAACGCTTACATTGTCTAAAAGCACGGATTGCTTCGCGCTAACGCGCTCTCGCAATCCTACAAAACATTCATACCCGCTCAGTTTTCTT
>CAVHZK010000112.1:0-968 GCA_963640215.1 bacterium
AGCAATGAGGAAGAAGCCGGAGCTTGCTTCGGCTTATGACGAATGCCGCGGCACGAGCGAAACGTAAGTGGAGCTCGTTGGGCAGGATTGCGGGAGCACGGAGTGCGTAGCAATCCGTACTTTTATAAAACAAAAAGTGTTGACGGACACAAAGGCAGACTGTGTGCTTGCACACGAGGATGCATTTGTGTTTGGCAACCTGACCCAAATGAGCGATGTAGGGCGATAGCCCGGAATGAGAATATGCGCGAGCAATGAGGAAGAAGCCGGAGCTTGCTTCGGCTTATGACGAATGCCGCGGCACGAGCGAAACGTAAGTGGAGCTCGTTGGGCAGGATTGCGAGAGTGCGAAGCACGGAGCAATCTGGTGTTTTATAATACGCCACACTACATTGCAAAAACGCCTCTCACAGGCTAAAATGTACATGACAGCTATTCCGTGCGGCACTGTGCCGCAGACGGTTTTGTCAGACATCGGAGACTAATATGGCGATAGCGGGCAAAGAAGAATACAGAGAGCTTACGGACAACGGGCTGGCAGAGTCGGCAGGACTCATCAGCCGCCGCGAATATAATCTCAGCATAGTGAGATCCAGACAGACTGCGGAGCTCCTCATCAAGAGCTATGCGGCAGAGAGAGGCATAGCCTATACGACTCTTGCCGATACTATCGAGAATCTGTACGCGCAGGGCATCATCAGCCGTAATTCGAGAGACGCATTTCATAATATACGCATATACGGCAATAAGGCGGTGCATGACGGAGACAGTGATCCTGAAAATGCGCAGAAGGCTTATTATCTGCTGAAATCCGAGGTCAGCACCTTCCTATCGAGGAAGTCTGTGAGCGTAGACCGCACACCGGTAAGGGTGCAGCCGGGAGGAGGCAGCAAGCAGTTAAATGAGCTTGAGGTCGAGATAGCACATGATCCTGATGATACGGCAGGTCGCAGGAAGCTTAACGAGAG
>CAVHZK010000112.1:978-15600 GCA_963640215.1 bacterium
GGGCTCATTGGAGCAATATGGCTACGATGACAGGGAAGACGCAGCAGACTGTCCGCGCAGGCGCGTAAAGCGAACAGACGGTGAACGTCGTGATACAAGAGACGCAGCAAGACGACGTGAAGGAAATGGCAATAGAAGCGGCGACAGACGCAAGATAGATCACGGAGACCGCGACAGACGCAGAGACGGACGCACAGACCGTAGACCGCAGCAGGGCAGACGCGCAGGCAGCCAAGACGGACGCAGAGATAGGCGCACACCGCGTAAGGAAGCCGCAAGGAGCGGTATCACCATATACGATCTACTCCGTATATTGCTGCCCATAGCAGTCATTATATTGCTTATAGTTATAATCAGAAGCTTCATGGCGGCGGGACAGCCGGAGGAGACGACAATAGAGACCACGACTGTTATCGAGACCACGGTACACGAGACGGAGACCGAGGTGCAGACAGAGCCTGAGACCACAGAGCCTGAGACTACGGCGGCTCCAGTCGAGTACAGGATTAAGTCGGACGGTGTAAATGTGCGCTATGCCGACAATCAGAACCGCATTTACACACAGCTCTCCAAGGGCACAGCCATAGGTACAGTGACGGAGATAGACGGCTCTGACTATGTATCATTCACCTTGGACGGCGTAAATGTAGTAGTCAGAAAGGATCTTATCGAGCCTATACAGTAGGCTTATAGACAAGGCGCGGGCTTAGAGCGCAGACAGGGCGAGTAGTATAGCCAAGCTTTAAGCCCGGCGGAGATAAATTAAGTTATGCAGAACAATAAATTTCATATATTCCTGCTGTTTTTGTGCGCGTTTTTCTGGGGCACAACCTTTGCAGCACAGTCCATAGGCGCCGGTTATGTAGGCGCTTATACTTATCTTGCAGGCAGGAGCTGGATAGCCGTAGTTATATTGACTCCGGTTATCAAGGCAATAGACCATATCAATATCACCAATAACGGCGTCAGCAGAGCGCCGAGCAACAAGTCAGAGCGCAGACTGCTGATGAAGGCAGCGCTGATATGCGGTACATTTCTATTTATCGCGAGCTGGGCACAGCAATACGGACTCGCATATACGAGCACGGCAAAGTCAAGCTTCCTCACGGCACTCTATGTTGTATTGGTACCGGTATTCAGTATCTTCATAAATAAGAAGCCGCCGGTCAAGGTGTGGTTCTGCGTAGGCATATCCATAGTGGGCATGATACTGTTGTGCCTCGGCACATCTATCTTAAACGGCGAGCCCCTCACCATAGAAAAGGGCGATGCCTACGAGGTGCTCTGCGCTGTGTTTTTCACCATACAGGTGTTAAATATCGATCGCTTCGCACCGAAGCTTGACGGAGTAAGATTAAGCTGTATGCAGTTCTTAGTTGTAGCGCTTGAGTCAACTATATGCGCATTGATATTTGAGAGCAGTACAACCACGGGAGCTGATATCATGGCAGCATTGCCCGCCATACTCTATGCCGGAGTATTCTCAAGCGGAGTGGCATATACCCTGCAGATAATAGGTCAGGTAGGTGTCAATCCGACTGTTGCAACACTCATAATGAGTTTGGAGGCGGTGATAGGCAGTGTCTCCGGCTGGGTAGTGCTCGGTGAGACCATGGCGCCGATAGAGATATGCGGCGGCGCACTCATGTTTGCTGCAATCGTTATAGCACAGGTACCGTTTGAGAGGATGGTACACCGCAGGGCAGACAGAGTTCAGATTAGATAGGTGCGCATAGTTAGATCTGTTTGCCAATGGCACTGCCTAAATGATATCAGATTGCGTCGCAAGGCGTGGTCTCGCTGCCGTTATATCTTCCATAATCTATAGTATGATGTCGGATTGCTCCGCGCTATGCGCCCCAGCAATCCGTTTTTTACAGGTCATCATGCGGATTTGATATGGCAAATATGGCGCCCAGCCGTCAATTCCTATGGAAAAATGCAGTAAATAGTGGTAAACTCTTTCTTAATTTTTTCATGGGAGGACATCTAATGTTTATCAACACTTTCTGGTCGCTCGTACCGCCCATAGTGGCTATAGTACTGGCGCTCATTACCAAGGAGGTATATTCGTCGCTCTTTATCGGCATAGTCTGCGGCGGACTGCTGTACTCCGGCTTCACATTTGCAGGAACAGTAGAGCACGTATTGCAGGACGGCATCATCAGCTCGGTGGCAGATGCCTATAATGTCGGTATACTCGTATTCCTCGTAGTACTCGGCGCTATGGTCATGCTCATGAACCGCGCAGGCGGCTCGGCAGCATTCGGACGATGGTCTCAGGAGCACATCAAATCAAGGAGAGGAGCTCAGCTCGCAACTATCATCCTGGGCTGCCTTATCTTCATAGACGATTATTTCAACTGTCTGACGGTCGGTTCTGTTATGAGACCGCTCACCGATAAGCATGGTATCAGCCGCGCCAAGCTCGCTTACCTTATAGACGCAACGGCTGCTCCCATATGTATCATAGCGCCTGTTTCATCATGGGCTGCAGCAGTATCAGGCTTTGTAGAGGGCGCCAACGGACTTGAGCTCTTCATCCGCGCTATACCGTATAATTTCTATGCGCTGCTTACCATAGTCATGATGCTTGTGCTCACGGCGGGTGATTTCGATTTTGGACCCATGAAGCAGGCAGAAGCAACTAACAATCTCAATTATGTCAAGCCCAACCCGGAACCTGAACCGAATATCACCGGAGCCGAGGATCAGCCGGAGCCTCCGGTCAGCGACAAGGGTCGTGTTATCCATCTGGTATTCCCGATAGCAGTGCTCATTGTTGCCTGCGTTTTCGGACTCATATACTCTGGAGGATTCTTTGACGGGGTTTCATTTGTAGATGCTTTCTCGGCAGCTGACGCTTCCGTAGGTCTCTCGATAGGTTCGGTTATCGCACTTATTATCACCATAGTATTCTTCCTTGCAACACGCATACTTGACTTCAAGGAGTGCATGAACGCACTGCCGGAGGGATTCAAGAGCATGGTTCCTGCCATACTCATATTGACCTTTGCTTGGTCGCTGAAGGCTATGACAGATTCGCTCGGCGCCAAGGAATATGTAGCAGGTATCGTATCTACCTTTGCTGAAAATGAAGCAGCGATGAGCTTCCTGCCGTCCATAGTCTTCCTTATCGGCTGTTTCCTTGCATTTGCAACCGGCACGTCTTGGGGCACCTTCGGCGTACTTATCCCCATCGTTGTAAATGTATTCGGCGGAGACCTTTCCAACGAGCTGATGATTATCGCCATATCAGCATGTATGGCAGGTGCTGTGTGCGGCGACCACTGCTCGCCCATCTCGGATACCACCATCATGGCATCTGCAGGAGCACAGTGTGACCATATATTGCATGTATCGACACAGCTGCCATATGCGGTCATGGCTGCTATAGTATCCTTTGTATGCTATATCTTTACGGGCTTCATCAGGAGCTGGCTCATCTGCCTGCCGGCAAGCATCATCATTATGACTGTGGTGCTCATCGTCACCAAGAAGGTAACCGGGTTAAGAGTCAAGACGTAATACAAAACGGGCTTGAAGCTATAATAGCTTCAAGCCCGTATCCTTACTCTAAGAGTGTTGCAAGAGTGCGTAAGCACGTAGCAATCCGTACTTTTATTGTATGTGGCGCCAGCAAAAGCACTGGCATGGCTGTTTACTATCGCATTATCTCCTTTAAGCGGAGGCGTTACAGAGCTATCGTAACAACGCCTTTAGTGGGAGGCGCGATACAGCTACATCACTTCTGCAGCAGATGGAATGCAAATCCGCCTATCTCGCCCTTCAGATATACTGCTGTCATCTTGTCATTCTTATACTTAGCCGTAGACATATCAGCCTCAAAGCCCTTGGACTTAAGATCCGGTATCGCACGCTCTATGCTGTTGGTGCGTATGGCGATATGACCGTTGGTACCGAGATACCTGCTGTTCATGACCTCTATGCCCTCTGAGGCAAAATGCGAGCTGTTGCCTGCTCTTACATGCAGACCGAAGGCGTCATTTAAGGTGCCGCAGATGCTTGCAGAGGCATCGCTGCTGTCCGTATTTATGCCTACATGAGCAAGCTCGTATCCAAGCACGATCTCATGGGCCTCACGGCAGAGAGCGGTAATCTTATCGAAGTTACCCGCATTTACATCAGCCTTGGCACATATCCAGCTGCCGCCTACTGCACGGATGAAAGGAGCGGTCAGATACTCGGCGAGATTGGCCGCATTTACTCCGCCTGTCGGTACAAAGTGCATATTGGGGAAGGGACCGGACAGAGCCTTCATTGCAGAGAGACCGCCGTATACATTGGCAGGGAAGAACTTGACAGTATCAAGACCCAGCTCCATAGCCTGTATCAGCTCGGTCGGCGTAACACAGCCCGGCAGTATGGCGATATCATGCTCAAGGCAGTACTCAACAACCTTGGGATTAAGTCCAGGAGACACGATGAATTTTGCACCGGCGGATATAGCATCCTTGCAGTTATCCAGAGTGAGCACCGAGCCCGCTCCGATAATCATCTCCGGGTCGTTAAGCTCTGCAATCTTACGTATCGAATCAAGTCCTGCCGCTGTCCTAAGCGTTACCTCGTAGCAGGGCAGACCGCCCTCCTTCATCGCCTTGGCGAGCGGAACTGCGTCCTTCACATCGTCGATAACCACTACGGGTGAAATACCCATCAGGGCTATTCTGTTCAGCATATCATTCATTATTTATCCCTCCGTATGCGGATGTGAGGCAGATGTGTCTCACATCGCTATTATTTAATCAATTATATTATCGCTTAGCGCTGTACTCTGCCTGAGCCGTCGCCGCCGGCAAGCTTCTCAACCTCAGCAACATTGACACGGTTGAAGTCACCCTCTATTGAGTGCTTCAATGCCGAAGCAGCTACTGCAAATTCGATAGCAGCCTGAGTGTCCTTGCCTGAGAGCAACGCATAGATAAGACCGCCGCCAAACGAATCGCCGCCGCCTACGCGGTCAACGATACGCAGATGATACTCCTTGGAGAAGCAGTAATTGCTGCCGTCATAGAGCATACCAGCCCAGTCGTTGTCACTTGCAGAGATAGAGGTACGCAGAGTGATAGCTACCTTCTCGAAGCCAAAGCGATCAGCAAGCTGCTTGGCTACAGACTTGTAGCCCTCCTTGTTGAGCTTGCCGCCGTAGATATCGGTGTCAGCAGCCTCGATGCCGAATACATCCTTGGCATCCTCCTCATTGGATATGCACACATCGACATACTCGCAGAGCTTGGTCATAGCCTCTCTCGCCTGCTCTCTGGTCCACAGCTTGCCGCGATAATTTAAGTCGCAGGAAACCTTGACACCGAGCTCCTTGGCCGCCTTGCAGGCATTGAGACATGCTTCAACCATATTGGGGCCAAGTGCCGGGGTGATGCCGGTGAAATGGAACCAGTCAGCGCCGCTAAGTATGCTCTTCCAGTCAAATTCCTCAGGACGCGCCTCCTGTATGGAAGAATGAGCACGGTCATAGATGCACACGGAGCCGCGCTGTGAAGCGCCCTTCTCCAGATAATAGATGCCGACGCGGTCACCGCCGCGCACGATATGTGAGGTATCTACACCGAAATAACGCAGTGAATCGACAGCAGCCTGTCCGATAGCATGGCCAGGCAGCTTGGTCACATAGACACTGTCTGCCCCGTAGTTAGCAAGCGACACAGCCACATTGGCCTCACCGCCACCAAAGGTAGCCTGCATCTGGTCGTTCTGGAAGAACCTGTAGTAGCCGTTCGGTGCCAAACGCAGCATTATCTCTCCGAAAGTAACAACTCGCATAGTTTTGTCTCCTTCTCCTTATATTAAACTCTATGCCTGCATATTCACAGACATTACATTAAAATGCATATCAATCCCGATAGCTATATGTAAACGTAGTTTAGCTTCGGTACCAGTATCTCCCCGTCGCATTTTTCATGACGCTACGTTCAAAGGTTGTTTTGCTTCCAACCCTTGATGCCATTCCCACATAGTATACACGATTTCTATCAAATTGAGAGGACTATAACTAAAAATAAACAAGAGTGAACAAGAGCACTCAATATCAACACGGACCAAGCAGCCGAGCAAGCCGTACGTCTGCATATCGCATCCAATAAAGCGGTTCAAAATGACACTAAAATCCACACGAGCTCGTTTGAGAAACTGTGTCATAATTGCTAACATTTCAGCATAAGCAAGCAAAACAAACCTTTCTGACAATAATTATTTGAGGAGGAATTAAACAATGAGCAAGCAAATGAGAGCAATTGTTGCATATCCTAACGGAGATATCAAGCTGGAGACAGCAGATGTGCCGGAGCTTGGCAAGTCAAGATATGCACCGCATGATGTTATCTGCGAGGTACAGTACTGCGGTATCTGCGGAAGTGATATCCACAGATGGAGAGAGGACAAGACAGGTGTAAGCACTTCTCCGAGGAGATGTACGGCAGGACACGAGATAGTATCCAAGGTTGTAGCAATCGGAGCAGAGGTAACAAGAGTCAAGGTCGGCGATATAGTAGTGCATGAGATAGTAACAAACTACTGCGGACATTGCCCGGCTTGCCATGAAGGCAGATATAATATATGTAATAATCTTCCACCGATGGAGGGAAGAGCGCATTACACGACTGGCGGCGGCTTCGCCAAGTATACTGTATGGCCGGAGTATCAGCTCCATGTGCTTCCGGACAACGTTAAGCCGGACAAGGCTGTCCTCATTGAGCCCACTGCCGGTTCCGTACACAGCGTTATTACGAGGATGGGTGTCAAGGCAGGTGAGTCTGTAGCTATCCTGGGACCTGGTGCACGCGGTATCATTATGATGCAGATATGCAAGGCAATCGGAGCAGGTCCTATCATCATGACAGGTATCACCCGTGATGAAGAATTCAGATTAAAGATGGCCAAGGAGCTCGGAGCTGATTACATTGTAAATGTAGACAAGGAGGACATACGCGACGTTGTATCCAAGGTAACAAACGGCATAGGAGTAGATGTAGTCCTGGAGAATACCGGTGCGGTAGAGCCTATCGATGAGTCTCTCGACATTGTCCGCAAGGGCGGTCGTGTACTCTGGGCAGGCGGCGGCATCCGCGGCGGCATTGTTGCTCCGGTCAACACGCACAAGATTATTACTAAGGAAATCGATGTTAAGGGCGAGATTTCGCAGATACCGTATGATTGGGAGACTGCTATCAAGCTCGTATCGTCCGGCAGAGTTCAGCTTGACCAGTTGGTAACCGACTACTTCCCGTTAGACAGATGGGAGGAGGGTTTCGACCTTGCGCATGACAGCCACAACTGCCTGAGAGTTGCTATCGATCTCACAGGTGAGAAGGTTGACGGAGTTGAATTTTAAGCTACTATAGAGATGATGCCGCGCGACCAGGCATATTGACCGCGACATCAGTCTAAACATTATTAAGCAAATGCGGTGCGGGATCCTGTCATGGGATACTGCACCGCTTGTAGGAGAAAAGTATATGAATTCAATCGAAAGAATTATATCGAATGAGCCCATACCGCGCGTAGTCAAGGTCAATCAGTATTTCGATGATTCCAAGATAGACGACCCGATACAGGTGCTTAGAGAGAAGATAGCTGCCAATGAGAGCTACCAGCACAAGATTACACCGGGCATGAGCATAGCCGTGGCAGTTGGAAGCCGCGGCGTTAATCATATTCCAGAGATTGTCCGCGAGGTTATAGCCGCATTGAAGGCAAAGGGAGCGGAGCCATTTATATTCCCGGCAATGGGCAGTCACGGCGGCGCTACGGCAGAGGGACAAAAGTCCATGCTCGAGGGCCTGGGTGTCACCGAGGAATATGTCGGAGCACCGATAAGGGCGACCATGGAAACTGTCCAGATAGGAGAGACGGACACGGGGCTGCCTGTGGTTATCGACAAGTTTGCCAATGAGGCTGACGGCATAGTCATTATCAATCGCATCAAGCCGCATGTGGCATTCAGAGGCCCATACGAGAGCGGACTGATGAAGATGATAACAATAGGATGCGGCAAGCAGCAGGGCGCACAGTATTGTCATAACCTGGGCTTTGGTCACATGGCTGAAAATATACCGGCCATAGCTAAGGTCGCTATTGCCAAGAAAAATTTCATATTTGCAGTAGGAACAGTGGAAAATGCATATCACGAGACCTGTGTCGTAGAAGTGCTCAACAAGGAAGAGATAGCGGAAAAGGAGCCGGCACTGCAGGCACTCGCGAAGGAGAAGGCTGCAAGACTGTGGTTTGACGAGTTAGATGTCTGCATAATGGATGAGCTCGGCAAGAACATCAGCGGCACGGGCTTTGATACCTGTGTAGTCGGCAGATACCATACGCCCTTCATATCGGGAGGTCCGAGCATAACCAAGCTGGGCATACTGGACCTTACCGAGCAGTCACACGGCAATGCCAATGGTATAGGTATAGTCGACTTTACGACCAGACGACTGATGAATAAGTTTGACCCGCTTCAGACCTACCCCAATGCATTGACCTCCACGGTGCCGCTGTCAGTCAAGATACCTATGGTACTGGAAAACGACAAGCAGCTCATACAGGCAGCGATACGCACCTGCAATCTGGTGGACAAGACACAGTGCCGCTTTGTACGCTTTAAGAATACGCTGGAGCTCCATACGATAGAATGCTCCGAGAACCTGATACCGGAGATCAAGGCCAACCCACATCTTGAGCTGGTATCAGAGCCATACGAGCTTAAGTTTAACGAGCACGGAGATTTGTTCTAAAAGTGTTGACGGATGGTTGCTTGCACAGCGTGCAAGGCACGCGTGTGCGAGCAACCATTTGGCAACCTGCCCTACATGAGCGATGTAGGGCGATAGCCCGAAATGCGAATGAGGGCAGGATTGCGGGAGCACGCAGTGCGGAGCAATCCGTACTTTTAGAACAAAGGTAGCTTTGCTCACATTTCGTATACAACAAAATGAGTGTTGACGGAGGCACAATATGAAGAAGTACGGCATATTGGTGCTCTGCCCCTACGAAGGCATGGCAGAGATCACGGAAAAAATAAAATCCGATTATCCCATGTTTGACGTCAAGGTAGTTGTCACGGACTCGCTCCATGAGGACTACCTTGATGAGGTGCTCGCAAAGAAGGACTTTGATCTCATCATGTCTCGGGGCAATCTCTCCAAGTATGCCAAGGAACACTCCTCTAAGCCCTGCATAGAGATACACATCGGTATGCTCGACATCCTCACGACCATCAAGATGGTCGATAATTTTGCCAACATCAACCCCATCATCCTGGGCAACATCAGCATCAAGGAATATGTCGAGTACATCAACGAACTGTTCAATTATTCTGTGGCGACCAAGCTATGGAAGAACAAGGAAGAAGTCGGCGATTTGATCCGACAATCAGTTGAGGAGGGCTACAATTTCATCATAGGTGACGCTATCGTGCAGAGGGCGACTCGCGAGGAGGGCGTACCGTCTATGATGATACTTAGCTCCGAGAGGACGATGCGCAATTCCTTTGACAGGGCAGTGGAGTTTTGCCGCTGCGCGGAAAATATCACCGAGAAGGAAGCTATATGGGACCATATAGCAGAAGGCAGCGGAACGTACTGGAATGTCAGAACAGAGGACGGGGATGTCTTATTTGACAACTTCAAGGAAACGGATCGCGAGATAATGCTGGCGGCGCAGGAGAAGTCACAGACTCTGCACGGCAAGGTAAGAAACGGCGGCTTCTGGAAGAGGGGGCTGTACTGGGAGTTTCAGTACAGCGTCGAGATGATAGGCAATCACGGTCCTTTCTGTCTGCTGAAGGTCTCGGAAAACCCTGAATTAAATGAAAATATGAATGCGGCATTCAGCGTAGACAAGGACACCTATGTCGCCGAGGCCGTGAGCGTCATATTGAGCATGGGAGACAACAAGCTCAAGCTGCGCGAGCAGATAAGAGACTGTGCAGATCTCGACCTCTCCGTGCTGATCATAGGCGAGGATGGTACGGGACGCAACTCCTATGCCAAGGAGATACACAAGATAAGCAAATGGAGAGATTCTATCTTCATACAGATAAATTGCCATGAACTGACGGCATCAAGCGTGCAGAAGCTCTTCGCGCCGGAGACCGGTGTATTCAGTAAGCTCCAGAAAGCAACACTATATTTCGCTGAGATCCAGACCCTGGATGCTGAGGCGCAGAAGGTCATAATCAAGTTCCTGTCCTCACGACGTAACAGTGAGAAATTCAGGCTGATGTCCTCCTCGACCATGCGGAAGGAGGAGCTCCTGACACGCAGGATAGTAAACCGCAGGCTGATAGCTCTCCTCAGCGAGGTCGTGCTCGAGGTGCCGTCATTAGTTGACGCCAAGGAGAACATCATGGCGATAACGGGACTAAAGCTTCAGGAATTCAACGCTAAATACGGCTGGAGACTGACGGGAGTCGGCGAAGAGGGCAGGAAGATCATGATGAACTACAGCTGGCCCGGCAACCTAAACCAGCTGAAGGATGTATTGAAGCTAGCTGTATCCAATATAGAGGACAGGAGCGGTGTATCGGTACTCAACTGCGAGTGGATACAGGAGGCCATAGAGAAAACCGATGCAATATACAGAAAACGTCCGAGCGATGCAGTAGATACCGAGGGCACGCTTGCAGATATAGAGAACAGAGTCATTTTGAAGGTCCTTAGGGAATGCAATATGAATCAATCCAAGGCAGCCAGCCGCCTCGGTATCGGCAGAAGTACAATGCGGCGCAAAATGGAAGCAATGAATCTGTAAAATATTCGTCTTTTTCTATAAAAAATTACATATCGACTCGAAAACTTCATATAAATTGCACCAAAACAATACATATTTCCGAGAGCGTTGTTTTGAGAATGATACAGATAATTATTAGAATATAAACATCGAGCGCGAACAGTAGCTTAGATTCACGCTTATCGGAAATATGCAGCAGTCCGAAGCCGCGGGTTGCGATTAAAGCCGCGCGGTATAAGGAGGAAATGGAGGTAGTTTTGAAGTCTCGCAAGATAAAGCTCGAAAAGTACGAGGACTGGCTGGTTGCGTTATTTTATCTCATAATAACGCTTGTATATGCAGCACAGATCCCGTCAATAAAGAGAACGAGTATAAGTCCTATTGATTCGGCATTCCTGCCGATTATCTTAAGCATAGGCATGGGTGTTCTGACCATATGCCAGATCTATCAGGCAATAAAGAAGCACAAGCAGCAGTCACAGGCAGCTGCGGAAAATCCAGATGCAGAGGCGGAGGCTGATACAGTTGCCGCTGAGGATGCACCCGAGTACGGACGTGCCATGATGACATTGGCAGCATCCTTGCTGTATGTGGCACTGCTCAACCCGCTCGGATTCATCATCAGCTCTGTAGTATATCTTGTGCTGCAGATGTGTATCATGTCACCCAAGGACAAGCGTAAGCCTGTCAAATTCCTGATAATATCCGTTATCACGGTACTCGTTATCTATTTTGTTTTCCACAACTTGTTGAGATTGATGCTGCCCAACGGCATCCTCACGGGCATTATTTAAGGAGGAGAAGCCATGTTACAATCTCTTGCAGTAGGTGCAGCTGCTGTCTGCACGCCACAGGGAATTTTGATTTTACTGCTGTGCACGGCTGCCGGCATCATATTCGGTTCCATACCGGGACTGTCGGCAACGATGGCTATCGCATTGTTTCTGCCGCTTACGTATTCAATGACACCGCTGATGGGCATGACCTGCCTTGTCTCGGTATACATAGGCGGAGTGTCCGGCGGTCTTATCTCAGCTATACTGCTGAGGATGCCCGGAACACCGTCCTCGGTTGCCACCTGCTTTGACGGCTACCCGCTGACCCAGAAGGGACAGGGTATGAAGGCACTGGGCGTCGGTATCTTCTATTCCTTCATAGGTACTATATTCAGTATCATAGTACTTATATTGCTTGCTCCCAATCTGGCAAGTGTTGCACTGAAATTCGGTGATTATGAGTATTTTGCAATTGCGGTATTCTCATTAACCATGATTGCATCATTATCAAGCGGCTCAATGATAAAGGGTCTGCTGTCAGGTCTGTTCGGTATCGTTATCGGCACAGTAGGTATGGCGCCCATAGATGCAGCAACGAGATTCACCTTCGGAAGCGGACAGATGAAGGCCGGCATGGATATCCTGCCTGTGCTCATTGGTATGTTTGCACTGAGTGAGATTATGCTGTCGGCAGAGACCTCAGCCAAGAAGAATCAGCCACAGCTGATACAGGTCAACACCAAGGGAGTCAGAGGCTTTGGATTCAGTATACAGGAGTTCAAGGAGCAGATAGGCAACTTCATATCCAGTGCTCTTATCGGACTTGGCATAGGTATACTGCCGGGACTCGGAGGCTCAACATCCAATCTCCTTGCATACAGCTTTGCTAAGAATCATTCGAAATACCCTGAGAAGTTCGGAACAGGTATCATCGACGGAGTCGTAGCAACGGAGACCGCTAACAATGCCTCTGTCGGAGGCGCCATGGTTCCACTATTGACACTCGGTATCCCGGGAGACATGGCAACGGCAATGCTGCTCGGCGGACTGATGATACACGGACTCCAGCCCGGACCGCTTCTGTTCAAGGAGGAGCCGGTGCTGATGTATGGTATCTTCATTGCCATGATTATTTCCTCGTTCGTTATGCTGATCGAGGAGTCGGCAGGTCTCAAGATATTTGTATCACTGCTCAAGATACCTAAGCATGTATTGCTGCCGGTTATATTCGTATTGTGCATAGTCGGAGCATTCGGACTTAATAACCGTGTATTCGATGCTTATCTCGTTATAGCATTCGGGCTTATCGGATACATCTTCATCAAGCTGAAGCTGCCGGTTGCACCGATGATCATGGGATTCGTATTGGGCGACATGGTTGAGACGCACCTGCGCCGCGCCATGATGGACTCCAAGGGTTCATGGGAGCCCTTCTTCACCAGACCGATATCGGCTTTCTTCCTAATAGTTACCATTGTCACGGTTATCTATATTGTATGGAAGCATGTACGTAAGCCCAAGGCGGCTAAGGCGTAAAGCTCGATTGAAACATAATGCTGTTGTAGGCAAAGGTATTTTTGCACCCCAACTGACACAAGATTGCTGTGTGCTGAGCACTCAAGCAATCTTCATAAACAATTAGTTTAGGAGGAGAAAATTATGAAACTAAGGAAGCAATTTGCAGCGGTACTTACAGTAGCTATGCTGTCCGCCCTTATGGCAGGTTGCGGTTCGACTCAGGAGGCAAGCACTGAGGGCGCTGCCGAGACTACGGCACAGGCAGCCGGAGCCGACACAACACAGGCAGCAGCAAGCAGCTCAGACACTGACTGGCCCAACAGAGGCATCTCACTCGTAGTGCCGTTCAAGGCCGGCGGAGATACGGATTACTATGGTCGTCTGTACGCTCAGTATCTCGAGAAGGAGCTCGGTGTAACTGTAACTGTTGTTAATACCGAGGGAGCAGGCGGCTCAGTAGGCGCAGAGAGCGTAACAGAGTCAGACCCCGACGGATATACTATCCTGTTCTATCATACAGGCAACCTCTACACCAATAAGATGATGGGAGTGTCAGAGCTTGATCAAAATTCATTTGACATTTCCTGTATAGGTGTAATCGATGATACCTGCACACTTGTAGCACGTAAGAGCTTGGGCATCGATAATATAGAGAGCTTCCTCGAGGCTGCCAAGGCAGATCCCGGCAAATATTCATGCGCAGTAACCATATCCGGTTTCTCCAACTTCGCACGTTGCCTGTTCGAGCAGGCAGCAGGCATCAGCTTGAATGCAGTTGATAAGGGCGGAGCATCAGACATGATCCCGGCTTTGCTCGGCGATCAGCTTGATACCGGTATCAACAGCTATGGTCTGTTCAAGCAGTATGTAGACGACGGTAGCATAGTTCCGCTTGTTACCTTCGGCAACGAGCGCAGTGAGCAGTTCCCGGATGTTCCAACTGCCAAGGAGCTCGGCTATGATGTATACGCAGCCAGGGCATATTTCTTCGCATTCCCCAAGGGAACAGACAGCGCTATATGCCAGAAACTCTCTGATGCTGTAGCAAATATCCAGAACAACGAGGATTATTGCAAGGCTATCGGTGACGCTTACTGCATATCTCCGCAGTTCGTTCCGTACGATCAGGTAATGGACAAGATGGACGAGCTCTGGAATACCATGGAGCCTTATACAGATGCACTGAATCAGTAGGTGCGGGAGCATGGTTTGACAGTACCTTATTAAGACACCTTCTTTAAGTTCAACAGGGATAAGACTGATTAACTTCAGCTTATCCCTGTTGTTGCATGTGACGCAATAATGCAGCTTGCGGGCATGGCGGAGATAGATGTTACGAATATACTTTACGAGTGCGTTGATAAAGATATAAAATATACCGACGGAATGAAAGTTGAAAACAAATTCCCTGATGCGCCAAGAAAGTAAACAACCATGCCTGTGTGTTCGCAGGCGCCACATATAATAAAAAGTACGGATTGCTACGCGCTGGCGCGCTCTCGCAATCCTCAAGACGAGCTCCACTTCGTTTCGCTCGTGACGCGGCATTCGTCATAAGCCTGAGCAA
>CAVHZK010000113.1:0-13980 GCA_963640215.1 bacterium
CCTCTAACCAGCCCTCGCACATGTGCTCTGAGAGCATGGAGTCCATGACTTTTCCGTCGTAGGCTAAATGGTCGTCATCTGCGTATTTCTCGGAGTTCCATGCGCGATTTTCCGCCTCAAATACGGCATTCAGTCTGTTGGAGTTAGTCTCGTCGGGGCCGAATATACGGAAGTTCTTGGACTCGTCATTTAGCTTGAACACATCCCTTACGTATTTGCCAAGCTCGGTCATGTCCTGTGCCTCTACAGCTCCGTGTGACTTGATATCTACGGCATAATCTCTGAAATCAGGCAGTCTTAGGTCTCTAAGCAGGAGTCCGCCGTTGGCGTGCGGATTCTTGCCTATACGAGCATTGCCCTTGGGCGCAAGCTCAGCAAGCTCAGGCAGGAGTCTGCCGCTCTCGTCAAAAAGCTCCTCAGGATGGTAGCTCCTCAGCCATTTATCTAATATCTCCAAATGCTCCGGCTTATCCATAGATACCGGAACCTGATGAGCAAGGAAGTAGCCCTCTATCTTCTTGCCGTCGACCTCCTTGGGGCCTGTCCAGCCCTTGGGCGTACGCAGCACTATCATAGGCCACTTGGGTCTCGTGGGGTCGTTATTCTCACGGGCGTTTTGCTGTATGGCTCTGATACGTTCTATCACAGTATCCATGGTCTCTGCCATCAGCCTGTGCATAGTCATAGGATCGCTGCCCTCGACGAAATAAGGCTCCCAGCCGCAGCCCGTGAAGAATGCAACTATCTCCTCGTGAGACATTCTTGCAAATATGGTCGGATTGGCTATCTTGTAGCCGTTTAAGTGCAATATAGGCAGTACCGCTCCGTCTCCTATGGGATTAAGGAATTTATTGGACTGCCATGAGGTTGCAAGCGGTCCGGTCTCTGCCTCACCGTCTCCTACTGTTACTGCCGCTATCAGGTCTGGGTTGTCAAATACAGCGCCAAAGGCATGAGCCACGCTGTAGCCTAACTCTCCGCCCTCATTGATGGAGCCCGGTATCTCCGGCGCACAGTGCGAGGACACTCCTCCCGGAAATGAGAACTGCTTGAAGAGCTTCTTCATTCCTGCCTCATCCTGTGAGATATTGGGATAGGTCTCGCTGTAGGTGCCGTCCAGATACTCGTTGGCTATATAGAAATTGCCTCCGTGTCCCGGTCCGGACAGGAGTATCATATCGAGATCGTATCTCTTGATAACTCTGTTTAGATGCACGAATACGAAGTTTTGTCCTGGCACGGTTCCCCAGTGACCGACTATCTTCTTCTTGACCATATCCATGGTCAGCGGCTTTTTAAGCAGCGGATTGTCCAAGAGATAGAGCTGACCTGCCGACAGGTAGTTGGCAGCTCTCCACCAGCCATTCATGCGGGTGAGCAGTTCCTCGGTTATTGCTCCCTTTTCCAGGCATTCATTATACATAGGTATATCCTCCGTCCTACTATAAGGTGTTGACGGATGCCAAAGCGCATAAGCGCGGAGCAAACCGTCACTTTTATCTTAGCTTATGCCTGTAAATGTACAGGCATAGGTGTTTGTTTGCATATTTTGTCGTTCAATCCCGACTTATATCAGCTTGCATATTTCTTTAAGCCATGCCCGCTCATCCTCGTTAAGCTCATCATGCAGCTCATCATATACTCGCTGCTGGTACTTATTATATAGATTTATATCCTCAGCATTCATAAGCGAGGCATCTATACAGTCTCTGTCGAAGGGCACCAGAGTACAGGTCTCGAAGCTGCAGAAGCTGCCGTATTCATTGGCATAATCCTTATTTACCATGAGCATATTCTCAATGCGCACACCATAGCTTCCTGCCTCATAGAAGCCCGGCTCATCCGACACATACATGCCCTCATACATGGGATACGCTCCGTCAAGAGCCGAGGGCTTATACCTTATCCCGACCGGACTCTCGTGCACATTTAACACATATCCCACACCATGCCCGGTGCCATGATTATAATTCATACCGCGCCTCCAGAAAAGCTCCCTCGCAGCATAATCGAGCGTAAGTCCCGATGTGCCCTCTAGGAATTTGCCATCCGCAAGCCGCAGATTGGCTACGACGCACAGAGTCACAGCCCTTAGCTCTGCCTCACTTATATTTCCGCAGCTCCAGGTCCTCGTCACATCAGTCGTGCCCTCGTAATAATGCCCGCCAGAGTCCACCAGATAAAGTCCATGCGGCTCGATTACTGCATTCTGCTCCTTACTTGGCGCATAATGCGCCATAGCCGCATTGGCACCATAGGCTGATATGGTATGGAAGCTCTCCTCTATGAAATGACTGTCAGCAGCTCTAAGCTCATGCAGCTTGTCCGCACAGCCAAGCTCCGTAAAGCTCCTCTCTCCCTTAGCGACAGTCGCATTGACAACGGTCTTGAACCAATACATATACCGTGTCAGGGCGAGACTGTCCTTATGCTGTGCTATGCGTATATTCTTGCGCTCGATGTCGTTTTTGCGGCACTTTGCACTCATAATCGGACTCATGCGATCTATGATGTGCGAGCCCTGCGCGATGGAATTGCATAAGGCGTAGCTGCTGCGTTTTCTGTCTATGAGCACAGGATCTCTTAATAGCGCGGCATCCTTAAACACCTCATCCTTGGGTTTAAGCTCCACACCGATACAGCTTAAATAATGCCTTATGTCCGCATTAAAATGACGCTCATCGGAGTAGAGCCCACAGCGTTCCTTGGTAACTATCAGGTAAGCTGTAAACACGGGATTGCACGGTATATCATTGGCTCTTAAGTTAAGCAGCCACGCTATATCGTCAAGCGCAGCCGTGATAAAGGAATTGGCTCCCGTCTGCGCCATAGCTTGCCTAAGCTCACTAAGCTTGATGCCGGCTGGCTTGCCGCAATATATCTCGTCTAAGAGCCAACAGCTCGTAACTGTCTCCTTAGGCCTATTCTCCCACACAAGCCCGCACAGGTCAGTATCCGTGACATAGCTCATGCCCTTAGAGAGTGCTCTAAGATAACCCGCTCCATCCGATAGTGAAACGCATCTGCCGTCAAAGCCTAAGCTCCCGCCTTCCGGCATCTCCTGTCTGATCCAAGTTAAGAGCGGCATGGTGCCTGCCTCGCCCATACGCATAAGCTCTATGCCGCTGTCTCTCAGCTCCTGCTCAGCCTGCGTAAAATACCTGCCGTCAGTCCAGAGCGCTGCGCGATTTAAGCTCACTGCAAGCATTCCGTCGCCTCCCGTAAAGCCTGAGAATTCCTTAAGTGCACAAAAATGAGCATCCGTATACTCGCTCAGATGCTCATCCTTATCGGAGACTATGTAGACATCTGTCCCAAGCTCCCTCATCTTGCTGCGTAAGCTTAATAACTGTTCTCTCATTGCATCATCTCTTTTATATCAGCTTAAAATGCTTGCACGCCTTGTATATGCCGTCCTTATCAATATCATCCGTCACATAATCTGCCGCCGCCTTGAGTACGGGATCAGCATTGCCCATAGCTATACCTACCTTGGCAGCCTTAAGTATATGCAGGTCATTTTGTGAGTCGCCGAAGGCATAGGTATGTTCACGTGCTATGCCGAAATAATCACAGACCTTGTACATGCCGTCCGCCTTGGTGAAGCCCTTCTCTATCACATCAGCGCCTGTGCCGGTATTAAAGGGCAGGATGCTGAGCATATTGAAGCGCTCCGTGAGCACCCTGCCCTCGGTCTCTGTATCTCCTGCAAATGACAGGGTGTGTACCTCTATGCCCTTAGCAAAAAGCTCCTCTACATCTAAGAAGTTGCGCGTGAGATACTTGTTGTATGCCATATCCGCTTCACGCTTCTTGGCAGGGATGGTGTAATAATCGCCCCCGCCTACTGAGGTACCCACACAGATATCGTGTGCTTTGGCGAAATCAACCACCTCTCTCAACAGTCCCCTGTCTATGACATGGTCAAAAAGGAGTCTGTCTCCTATGGTAATCTTGCTGCCGTTGGAATGTATGATGGCATCGGGCTTAACCATATCTACATACCTCACGGAATAATGTGTATCCATGTCTCTCCCTGTGGAGAGCGCCGTCACTATGCCTCCTGCCCTAAGCTCACTAAGTGCTGTCAATGTTGACTCAGGCAGCTTGTCGGTATTATTGTCAAGCAGAGTACCGTCAAGATCGAAAAACACTATTTTGTTTGTATTGCTGCCCTTATTGTCCATCTTAATCAATAACGCTTAATTCTTGAAGCTATGTATCGGCGCCGGTATGCGTCCTGCCCTGTTTATGAAGGCCTCACAGGAAAATTCATTTACACGCATAATGGGCGCATATCCCAAGAGACCGCCGAATACGGCATTATCGCCTATGCCCTTACCCATAACCGGTATGACTCTGACTGCCGTAGTCTTCTGATTTATCATGCCTATTGCAGCCTCGTCTGCGATTATGCCGGCTATGCTTGATGCAGGTGTACTGCCCGGTATGGCTATCATGTCGAGTCCTACGGAGCATACACAGGTCATAGCTTCAAGCTTCTCTATGCTGAGTGCTCCCGCCTCAACTGCATCTATCATCCTCTGATCCTCGCTCACAGGTATAAATGCGCCTGAGAGTCCTCCGACATAGGACGATGCCATGACTCCGCCCTTCTTGACCTGATCGTTGAGTATGGCGAGTGCCGCCGTAGTTCCCGGCGCACCCGTGTGTTCTAAGCCCATCTCCTCCAATATCTCGGCTACCGAGTCTCCTATAGCCGGTGTCGGTGCAAGTGAGAGATCCACTATGCCAAAGGGTATATCCAATCTTGCTGCTGCCTCCTTGGCAACTAACTGTCCTACTCTCGTGACCTTGAAGGCTGTCTTCTTGATGGTCTCGCAGAGTACCTCGAAGCTCTCGCCCCTGACCTTGGATATGGCAGTCTTAACTACGCCGGGTCCGCTGACTCCGACGTTGATGACCGCATCTCCCTCAGTCACTCCGTGAAATGCACCTGCCATAAAGGGATTGTCGTCCGGAGCATTGCAGAATACCACCAACTTGACGCAGCCTATGGAATCCTTGTCTGCTGTGAGTTCCGCCGTCTGTCTTATGACCTCTCCCATGAGCCTTACAGCATCCATATCTATGCCGGTCTTGGTCGAGCCGACATTTACAGAGGCGCACACATAATCCGTCTCTGAGAGAGCCTGCGGTATCGACTCAATGAGGAGTTTCTCCGCCTTAGTCATGCCCTTGGTGACGAGCGCACTGTATCCTCCGAGGAAATTGATGCCTATATCCTTGGCGGCCCTATCTAAGGTCTTGGCTATGCTCACATAATCCTCTGCGGTGCTGCAGGCATTGCCGCCTATCAAGGCTATCGGCGTGACAGATACTCTCTTATTGACTATAGGTATGCCGAAATCCTTGGAAATATCCTCTCCGGTACTGACAAGATCCTTGCCAAGACGCGTTATCTTGTTGTAGATATTGCGATTAAGCTTATCTATATCGGCATCCACGCAGTCCAAGAGGCTGATGCCCAAGGTAATGGTTCTCACATCTAAGAGATCCTGCTCTATCATATTGTTGGTCTCAAGGACCTCGCTGAGATTTATCATGTTATATCCCCTGTCTTACAGACGATGCATCTTGGTGAATATTTCTTCCTTCTGAGCAAGTATGCGCACTCCTATGTTCTCCCCGACTGCCTTAAGCTCGTCTGAGACCACGCCAAACTCCTTGCTGCATTGCGTAAGATCTGCAATCAGCATCATGTTGAAGAATCCCCCAACTATAGTCTGGGAAATGTCCAATATATTGATGCTGTTCTCAGACAGATAGTTGCACACTCCGGCGATGATACCTATGCTGTCCTTGCCTACTACGGTGATAATGACCTTGTCCATGGCTTTCTCCTGTTTTATAAACGACCATACCTGCGTATCCGCAGGCGCTACACATAATAAAAGTATGAATTGCTACGCGCTGACGTGCTCCCTCAACGCTTTATAATCAGTCGACCTCTACAGTCCAGCCGTATATGTCCTCTGCTCTGCCCCACTGTATATCGGTGAGCGTCTTGTAGAGCATGTGTGTGGTATCGCCGATCTTGCCGCCGTTTATCACATAGTCCTTGTCCTCTATCCTGAGCTCTCCTACGGGTGATACTACAGCAGCCGTACCTGTGCCCCAAGCCTCCTCTAAGGTGCCTTCCTTGCAAGCCTTGGTTATCTCATCGACGCTTACCTTGCGTTCCTCTACCTCGTAGCCCTTATCGCGGAGCACCTCGAGCATGCTCATTCTCGTTATGCCGGGCAGTACGGTCTGCTCTGCTATGCTCGGAGTAACAATCTTGCCGTTTATCTTGAACATGATATTCATGGCTCCGACTTCCTCGATGTATTTCTGCTCAACACCGTCAAGCCACAATACCTGATTAAAGCCCTTCTTCTCTGCCTCTACCGTAGCTCTCTGAGCTGCCGCATAGTTGCCGCCGCACTTGGTATATCCGGTGCCGCCGCGTACCGCACGCACGTCATGCGTCTCTATCATAATATTTACAGGGTTAATGCCATTGGCATAGTAAGCTCCCGACGGTGCAACTATTATAACAAACTGCGCCGAATGAAGTGTGTGCAGGCCTACGCTCGGATCCGTGCCAAACAGGAAGGGACGGATATAAAGTGAGCATCCTTCACTGTGCGGGCACCAGTCCTTGTCCACCGATATAAGAGTCTTAACTGCCTCCACGAAATCATCTACAGGTACCGGCGGCAGACCGATGCGCTCTGCCGAGTTATACATACGCTTGGCATTCTCTATGGGTCTGAAGAGCTGCACCTTGCCGTCTGCCCTGCGATAAGCCTTAAGTCCCTCGAATACCTCCAGTGCATAATGGAATACTGTTGAAGCCGGATGCAGCGTGAGATCGCCAAACGGCACTATCCTTGCGTCATGCCAGCCCTCTTTATCATTCCAGTCATATATAAACATATGATCGGTAAATACCTTGCCAAAGCCGAGCTTGGACTCATCCTGAGGCTTCTTGCCGGGATTGGGATTCTTCGTAATTGTGATGTTCATATATTTCTTCCTCCTTGAGTAATTCGTTCCTTGCTTGTAATGACACTTAGGTCGAAAATCCTATCAAGCTTACTTGTGACAAAACCTATACACTCGGTGTCCAGTTAGTGTCGAAATACTTTTTGACCTCAACATCCCTGCGACACAAGCTACAGCACTATGGGTGAGCGCTCATATTCGCTCCTGCCGCCGTTTAAGGCATAGTATAAGCCGCTGTAATATATCTCGTTGCCAAGGAGCTCGGCGTGGTCTGCCGTCTTACTTATCACGGGCACGCTCGCACAGTCCTTGATGCGTCTAAGGAGCGGTGCCGCCCCCTGTCTGAAGCCTAATAATCTTATATAGGTACAATATCCGTCTGCCTTGGCTCTGTCCATCTCGGCTCTCGTTATGCCGAGAGCTATATGCAGCAGTGCCCTCGATATGCGCGTATATGTATACTGTCTGGTCTTGACCGCCCCTATGCGCTCCTTATATCCCATCGGCTTGTCCGCGCATTTAATAAGTCTGTCGGCTATCTCGCGCGACACATCCGCGTATTGTGTAAGCTCTAATCCTCTGTACTTGGCATCAAGCAATGCCTTGGACAAAAGACTTGAGTAAGTTTCAACTGTAGCGGGCGTCAATTTATCCATATAGGCGTGCTCCGGCATGTATGTCGAGAGGAAGCTGTCAGCTTCCCTTTTTCCTGCGTCATTGCCATTACCCTCAGTATCATACAGCTTGGCACCGGACGCGAGGCGCTCTATTAGGCTCCTGCGTATGGCTGCTGCCGAGCAATACCTGTCGTCACTTGCCGTGGTGCTGCTGTAGCTGTCTCCGACTCTTGGCACTGCGACCGCCTCTATGCTGTGCGCACTGTCGTAGCGATTAAGCGCTCTTAGGTATTCCACGGCGAGTATATTGTTGGGGGCGTGGCTAATATCTCCCGCTCCCAAGTCCTTAAGCCTTGCCGCTATTGCCTCAGGATAGCTGTAGCCTGCACTGAGCATATCCTTGATGCTCTTATCAGAGATCCTTATACTCTCTATAAGCTTAGCCTGCCGCGATATATCCTCTATGCTTACACCGTCCTCGGTTCCGAATCCCAATATATCGACCGCGCCGCTCCTTAACGCTGTGAGCACTCCCGCCGCAGCAAAATCTCCCGCTGAGGCAGTAGAGAACAAAGTCGGAAGCTCAACCACTGCATCTGCATATCCCTTGCCGCCGTCGCCCTTAAGTGCCGCTTCGGCTCTTGCATATTTATCAAATATTGCCGGCTCTCCGCGCTGCACATAATTTCCGCTCATTATCGCTAAGATATAATCGGCATTATATTCCTCACGGAGCTTCCTCAATATATAGGCATGACCGTTATGAAAGGGATTAAATTCGCAGATGATTGCAGCTATCTTCATTTATATTCATCATACAGTGCCTTAAACGCTGGCATTGACGCCTCTATGGTGCTCGGCGACACGCAGTAGGCTACGCGCACATATCCCGGGCATCCGAAATCATCGCTTGGCACAAGCAGGAGCTCATGAGACCTTGCTCTCATACTGAAGGCCTTGGCATCGGGCTCGAGTGCCCTCACAAAGAGATAGAAGGCTCCCTCAGGCTTGTGATAGGTATAGCCTATTTCGTCAAGTCCCTTGCAGAGCATATCGCGGTTAGCCTTATATTGATTCAGGTCTGCAGTCTCCCCTATGCACCTCTCTATGACCTGCTGGAAGAGACTCGGCGGATTGACATAGCCTAAGGCTCTGGCACTGCCCACTATGGATGCATATACCTTGTCCGCGTCACGCATTGACGGGTTGACCGCTATATATCCTATGCGCTCACCCGGCAGCGAGAGCGACTTACTGAACGAGTAGCACATGATGGCATCCTCGTAGTAATTAAGCGGGCAGGGCACGACACAATCATCGTAAACTATCTCTCTGTACGGCTCGTCGCTGATAAGGTAGACAGTCTCTCCTGTCCTCTCCTCCTGCTCACGCAGGGCAGCAGACAGCGCCTTGATATAGCTCTCGCTGTATACCGCCCCGGACGGATTGTTGGGAGAGTTGATGATGACGGCTTTGGTCTTAGATGTAAATGCTGCCCGCAGCCTATCTATATCAGGCTCAAGCCTTTCGCCCGGCTTAATTACCTTTAATACTCCTCCTGCGCCCTCAACAAATACACGATACTCAGGGAAAAACGGCGCATTGACTATAACCTCGTCTCCCGGCATCAGCACGGCATTAAGACTTATGGTCAGACTTGCCGCAGCGCCGCAGCTCACATACATCAGCTCAGGCTTAAGTGCTGTTCCAAGCCTCCTGTTTAAGTCCTCGGAGAGCTTCGCCCGCAGGGACATCCGCCCTGCCGCAGTCGTATATCCGTGCAGCTCAATGCTGTTTTCTTCATTGATGAGCCTTATTATCGCCTCATTTACACAGGGCGGTGCAGGCACACTCGGATTGCCAAGGCTAAAATCATATACCTTGTCGGCACCTATCTCCTTCTTCCGTCTTGCTCCGTATTCTGCAAGTTCTCTTATGCTGCTGCGGCTCATGCCCCATGCTATTTTATCCTGTGGCAGCATACGCTCCTCCATATATAACCAACCATGTCTGCGTGCTTGCAGGCGCCACATACTCTAAAAGTCACGGATTGCTACGCGCTTACGCGTTCTCGCAATCCTGCCTAACAAGCTCCACTTCGTTGCGCTTGTGCCGCGGCATTCGTCAGAAACTTGAGCAAGCTCCAGTTTCTTCCTCATTGCTCGCGCATATTCGCATTCCGGGCTATCGCCCTACGAGCTCTATCAGGGCAGGTTGCTTCCTCAAGCCTCGCCCCTGTACTTATCCAGGAGCTCCTGCTTGAGGTCATAGAGTCTGCGGCTTAGGTCAACGTGTATGGTATTGGGATTATCAAGTCGCCTCGACTCATCCCACAGTGTCTCAACGTCCTTTCTGCATATCTCCCGCAATTCCATGACGCTGGGTCTGTTGTTATATATACATTTGCCCTTTTCAAATACATGTACAAGCAGCGGCTTGATGGTATAGGAACCGCCTGCAAGCTTGGTTTTCTTCCAAGTCTCAACTGGGTCAAAGAGCACAAGCGGCTCATTTTCATCATAGACCTCATCTGCAAGGGCTATGAGATCTGCTATTATCTTGCCTGTATCCTTGCCGTAGATACGATATATGACCTTGTCTCCCGGGTTGGTGACCTTCTCCGTGTTCTCGGAAATCTTAATCTTGGGTATCATCTCACCGGTCTCAGCGTCCTCGATAGCAGCCAGCTTATATACTCCGCCAAATGAGGGCGAATCCTTGGAGGTAATCAGATTTGTGCCGACTCCCCAGCTGTTGATAGTCGCTCCCTGTGACTTAAGCGAGGCGATAAGCTGCTCGTCAAGGTCATTGGAGGCAGAAATGACCGCATCCGTGAACCCTTCTGCATCCAGCATAGCCTTGGCTCGCTTGGAGAGATAAGCTAAGTCTCCAGAGTCCATGCGTATGCCGTATTTCTTGGACTTAATACCCGCAGCACGCAGCTCCTTAAATACCTTGATAGCGTTGGGTATTCCGGATTTCAATGTATCGTAAGTATCTACCAGCAGCAGACATGCGTCCGGATAGAGCTTGGCGTAGGTCCTGAATGCCTCTAACTCCGTGTCAAAGGACATAATCCAGCTGTGCGCATGTGTGCCCATCACCGGTATGTTGAACATCTTGCCTGCGAGCACATTGGAGGTGCCCACACAGCCAGCGATAACCGCTGCCCTTGCTCCGTATATGCCGGCGTCCGGTCCCTGTGCACGGCGCAGTCCAAACTCCATGACGCCGTCGCCCTGAGCTGCATACACCACGCGCGCCGCCTTGGTAGCTATGAGCGACTGATGATTTATTATATTGAGCAATGCCGTCTCTATGAGCTGTGCCTGCATGATAGGCGCCTTGACCTTCACGATGGGCTCTCTCGGGAACATGACACTGCCCTCGGGTATGGCATAGATATCACCGGTAAACTTAAAATTCCTAAGATAATCTAAGAAATCATCATCGAACATATTGAGCGAGTCGAGATAGGCTATATCCTCATCCGTGAATCTGTAGTTTTCGATAAGCTCTATGACCTGCTCAAGCCCGCAGCATATAGCATAGCCGTTGCCGTCCGGATTGATGCGGTAAAATGCGTCAAATATAACCTCTACGTTCTTGTCCTTGCGTTTATAATATCCCTGCATCATGGTGAGCTCGTAGAGATCCGTGAGCAGAGTCAGATTGCGTCCTTCGCCTGTTGTATTATTCATAATATAGATCCTTGTCTGGCATGTGAATGTACCTGCCTGCAGTGCTTTGCCGCAGTACATTCCCAAAGCATAAATTACAGCACATTCAGTGCTCCAAAATGTTTTTTGCTATTATATTCCCGCGCTCCCACAGTGTCAAATCAGGAGTGCGCCTATGAGGCACATTTTGACGAACACTTTTGAATGCATGAAAAGGACTACACTTTTTGTCCGGAATAAACTATACTTGCGTGCAAGCACACAGTCTGGTTTTGCATCCGTAAACACTTTTGGAGGCATATGAGCATAAATGGATCTGAGCAGCTCACGAGAGCTGATATCAAACGTATCGAGGATGAAATAGAATACAGGCGCATGACAGTGCGTCCTGCTGCACTTAAGGCACTCAAGGAGGCACGCGCACTCGGCGATCTCTCGGAGAATTTCGAGTATCACTGTGCCAAGCGTGACAACAATCAAAATAATAGCCGCATCCATTATCTGGAGCGGCTCTTGCGCTTTGCTACCGTGGTCGAGGAGGATAAAGACGCCGCCAGGGTCGGCATGAATAATACAGTTGAAGTGTATTTTGAGGAGGATGACGAGAGCGATACCTTCCGCATAGTAACTTCCATACGCTCTGACTCCCGCAAGGGACTTATCTCCAATGAATCACCGCTCGGCAGGGCTCTCATGGGTCACTGCGTCGGCGATCGCATTGAAGTCGCCGTGCAAGGCGGGGAGGCTTATCACGTCATCATCAGAGCTCTCAATAAGACAGGCGAGTCTGATAGCGACGTCATACATCAGTATTGAAAAGCCCCTAACAGTGGCTGTGCAGACAGGCAAGTTCGCTTGTCCGTTTGCACAGCTATTGGACGGGTTGCCCGAAATGAGCCATGTAGTGCGATAGCCCAGAATACGAAGGTGCGCGAGCAAGACACATCTTCAGGTTCTGTATGCTGCCTCCCGCGTTGCAAGGTTCTTGTACTCTATGACTCCTGCCAAGGTCGCATGACCCAGCATACGCTGTAGCGCATTTATATCCTTGCCATGCTCAAGTGCCGCCACGGCGAAGCTATGCCTAAGCGTGAGCGGAGTCACGCCATCCAAGCCGGCATTCAAGCCGCAGACATGTATGAGCTTGCATAGCCCCTGTCTAGTCATCCTATCTCCGGCACAGCTTATGAAAAAAGCGCCACAGTCCTTGCTGTCGGTAAGCAGCCTTCCCCTTACCTGTGCGTAAGCTCGCAGAGCATTATTAGTCCTCTTGCCTATATCGAGCTCTCTTTCCTTCTTGCCGACTATTAGCTGTCGTCTCTCAAGGTCTACCTTGTCCGTATTGAGGCTCAACAGCTCTCCTGCCCCTATGCCGGTAGAGAGCATAAGCTCCAATATGGCTTTGTCCCGCAGTCCCTTAACTGTGTCGGTGTCAACAGCGGCTATGATGCGCCTTGCCTCTCTCTCGGAAAGTATCATTGGTACCTTACGGATGACCTTGGGAGCCTTCAGCAGCGTGGACGGATCCGTGAAGGCATATCCGCGCCTTAGTGCAAAAGCAAAAAAACGTCTGATTGACGCCGCTGCCCTTGACACAGTTGCCGCAGACATACCGCTTGCTCTAAGCCCCTCTATATACTGCACAAGCTCTGCCGCATCAGTATATTGAGGCTCTGTTATTCCCTTGGTCGCAAGATATTCTGCAAGCCGCCTTAGATCTCTGCCATACGCCTCTATCGTATTGGCACTCACTCCGGTTTCTGATATATATTGTATAAACTCATCTACCTTGTCCGTCATGACGGCACAGACCTCTCCTACCGCCAATTATTGCGCCACTCATTCTGGCGTTTTCTGTCTGTAAACGCGCGCTTTATATCCTTGATGATATTACCGCTGCCTCCCTTTGATTGACTCACGACATTATAGAAGATTATGACAGGTATAAACGCTGCCGCTATGGCTATCTTGGTATACAGACTGCCTACAACGAACTGATAGATATATACAGCTACCTCGAACAAGGCAAGGTACTTGATCTGTATCGGTATAATGAAGAAAAACAAGACCGTAGCATCCGCATACATTATCGCTAATGCCATGAATACGGCAAAGTGCGTGTACATGGGCAGATACGGATAATTTGTGCCTGTCAGCAGATAGTAAATAATCGTGCCTATTTCTCCTATGATAATGCTCCCAAAGAAATACAGGTTATACTCGAAACTACCCATCATGGCCTCAACATTTGAGGCGAAGCTGTAATAAATGAGTATGCCTAGCACCGCACCTATCACACCATAGCTTATCGATGGCGGGTACAATATAGCCGTAAATATGCGCCAAATCTGCCCATGCAGCACCTCCTTGGGCGTAAATGCCAGCCATCCGAGATAGAATTTGGCACCCACATCCGTGCTAATGAGCAGATATCCGACAGCGAAGCATACACAGGCATAAACAGCCAAATTGCGTATGGCATATCGCTGATATTTAAGCTTGAATCTATAGAACCAATCCATGCAAGTCCTCCATAATGGAACAATTTTCAGGCATCAAGAACACCCCCTATAGGAACGCTGTCAATATAACAACCATCCGGGCTAAGGTCAACCTTATTGCTCCACACCTTATCACTGTCAATGTTTGGGTCAATGTCCCAAGCTATGCAA
>CAVHZK010000114.1:0-3548 GCA_963640215.1 bacterium
GCGGACAAGGCGCAGAGCGCCTCTGGATCGCCACATCGCGCATCGCAAAGCGATGTAGCGATGGTGGTGCTAAAGCTTTCAAAAGCATATGAGACAAACTTGTTTGTCTCATATATTTGCTTGCACTTTTTGGTGGCGGACAAGGCGCGGAGCGCCTCTGGATCGCCACATCGCAACATCGCAAAGCGATGTAGCGATGGTGGTGCTAGAGTTTTTGGTGGCGGACAAGGCGCGGAGCGCCTCTGGATCGCCACATCGCGCATCGCAAAGCGATGCAGCGATGGTGGTGCTAAAATTTTCAAAAGCATATGAGACAAGCTTGCTTGTCGAATTATTTGCCATCATACAAGATTGGAGTGCCTTTTATTTAGTCCGCTTCCGTAAGCTTCAGCTACATCGGTGACAGCAAGTATAGTCAGCGCAAGGAAAGCCCCCGGTATAACTATTATCCACCACGCGCCTGTCATAAATGCCTTGTCTGCAAGCGAGAGCATACTGCCCCAGGTGATGGTCTCTGCACCAAGTCCCATGCCCATGAAGCTAAGCGTAGACTCGGCGATTATCGCGCTCCTTATATTCATTACAGCCATGAATATTACCGACGGCATGATATTGGGCGCAAGATGCCGCCTCAATATATATAAGAAGCCTCCTCCCATGCACCTTGCAGCAGTCACATATTCCGTGTCCTTAAGCTGTCTTACTTCGGTGCTGATGACTTTGGCCATATTCATCCAGCCGGTAAGTCCCAATACTACCGAGAGGCTTACAACACTTGCATCGCCCATTATGGCCTGCAGCAATATGACTAAGGGAAGCGAGGGTATACTTAATAATATATCTGTAAGGCGCATTACAGCGGAGTCTATCGTCTCAGATGCAAGTCCGCTGAACGTACCTATAACGAAGGCTATGACAGTCGATATAAGTGATGCCAATATTCCTATGCCAAGCGATATCCTGCCTCCGTACCATATTCCAGCGTATATATCCCGCCCCATGGTATCCGTGCCAAAGAGATGCGCCGCGCACGGAGCCATACTTACACTGCCGAGATCCATGTACGAGGGATCAGTATGTATAAAGAAAACGCCCACAAAACAGCCTGCCGCTATGACAGCAAGCGTTATAAGCGCCGGGAGCGGCAGACTGTGTATATATGCAGTTGTGGGTGTAACTCGTGCCCTATACATCTGTGACATCCTCATCCTGCACTGTAGGTACCGCGTATCTTAGTCTCGGGTCTATGCAGGCACTGAGCAGCCTTGCTATGCTGCTGCACGTCAGTACGCATATACCCGTCATCATGCAGAGCACCATGAGCAGGTTGTAATCCTTGTATCTGGCGCTCTCATACATAAGCGTGCCGAGTCCCGGATATGAGAAAACCATCTCGATTATATAGGTTCCGCCCAGGATATGAGCCACAGCGACAGCCATAACGCTTAAATAGGTCGGAAATATATTTCTCACGCAATGCCTCATTATAATGGCAGACTTGCTAAGTCCCTTGGCTCTTGCCATCAGCACATAATCAGCGCGGAGCTCCTCACATAGCCTGTTCCTTACCATATAGGCATAATACCACAGGTGACCGAGCACCAAGGCGCTAAGCGGCAGCACAAGGTGACGTATGCGGTTAGATATATTTACATTTTCACCGACGGAAAATGCGCCTGAGCTTGGAAATAAGTGCAGCATGAGCGAAAATACCATGATGAGTATAAGTGACATCCAGAACTCAGGTATGCAGCCAAGCAGGGTGCCTATCCTGCATATCACCTTGTCTATGACTCGCCCCTCGTTATAAGCACAGAAAATGCCGAGAGCCAAGGCTCCTATAAATATAATGATATATCCCACTCCGCCAAGGAGCAGAGTGTTCCCCACGCGGCTTGATATAAGACCTAATACCTCGGTCTTATACTTATATGACAAGCCGAAATCCCCGTGCAGCGCATCGCACAGCCATATCAAAAACTGCACATATATGGGTTTATCGAGTCCGAGACGAGCGATAGCTGCTGTCCTTTCCTCCGCATTTAACTTCTGCGCCCGCTCACCAAAGTAAGCCACAAGCGGATCTCCCGGCGCAAGTCTGGACACGATAAACACAATGAGCGTAAGTATGCATATGCTCAGCGCAAATATCAATATGCTCCTTATAAGTTGTCTTAGGGCTGTGTGTTGCAAATATATGCCTCCACTTTCACCACTCTGCCGTGCTCTATTACCGTTGCCCTGTCGCACAGGAAATTTACCATACGCATATCATGGGAGATAAATATAAGTGTAAAGCCGTATTCCCGCTGCATATTCTTAAAGAGCTTAGCTATCTGCATCTGTATGGGAGCGTCAAGTGAGACCAACGCCTCATCCGCTATGATTAGCTCCGGGTTTACTGATATTGCTCTCGCTATTGCTACTCTCTGCCTCTGTCCGCCGGAGAGCTCCGACGGGTATTTGTCGGCATATGCTGTCTCAAGTCCCACCTGTTCCATCAGCCGCAGGACTTCCTCGCGGTATGTATGGTGATGAGAGCTTTTCTCTTTTACTCTATTCTCACATTTTCCCTCATAAAACTTGCTTGTGTCTGTAGTTTTAGGTGTAGGCGTATGCGGCTGCTCTGTTTCCGATTTATGTGTCAGACATATCGTATGCTCTGGTGTGATCTCCTGTGCACTCCTTGTCTCCCAAGGTCTGGTGCCTGCCACACGCATAGGTTCTGCTATGATATCCGCTATCTTCATCCTTGGATCAAGCGAGGATGAGGAGTCTTGAAATATCAGCTGTCGTGACGCCGACAGATGTTTTCTCTCCCGCTTCCATGTCCTGCCATTGCTTATATCCACGCCACTATATATTATGCGCCCGCTGTCTATGTTGAGTATATTCATTATACATTTTGCAAGCGTGGATTTGCCGGAGCCAGACTCTCCAATGATGCCGAATATCTCCCCACGTCTGATGCTCAGCGAGACATCCTGTAAGGCGTGAATATTTATGCCCTGTGGCAGACGGTACGAAAAGCTTAAATCTTGTATATCTAATAGTTGGTACTTAGAAGGCGCGTTCTTCGCATCAGCGCTTCCGTCCGTATCGCATTTTCCTTGTGCAGCTTGACTGCAATCATGGAACTTTGTCCAAGCCCTGTCGCAGGTTGCATTTTCCGGTAGCGCATCTAATAGCATCTTGGTATACGTTTGCTGCGCATTATTGAATATCTCGTAAGCCTTGCCACTCTCAACTATACTTCCCCTGTACATGACCATGATGCGGTCTGATATATTCCTGACTGCATTGAGATCGTGAGATATAAGTATAATACTAGTGCCAAGCTCCCGCCTTATCCTGTCGAACAGCATGAGTATCTGAGCACCTATGCGTTCATCAAGTGCAGTCGTAGGCTCGTCCGCCAATATGACCTTGGGCTTGGCTGCAAGCGCCATAGCTATCGCAGCTCTCTGCCTCATTCCTCCCGAGTATTCGTGCGGATACATGTCAATGCGATGCTCGACATCCTCTATGCCTACAAGCGCAAGCAGGCT
>CAVHZK010000115.1:0-3399 GCA_963640215.1 bacterium
GCCTGAAACTCTCTGTTTCTGCCTGAGCCTGCCGAGCCTCCTGCCGAATCTCCCTCGACTATGAATATCTCGCATTTTGCCGGATCCTTGGATGTGCATACCTTGAGCTTGCCGTTGGAGTCAAAGGAAAATTTATTCTTGCTTAAGAGGTTGGTCTTGGCTTTCTCCTCCGCCTTCCTTATCTTGGCTGATTTCTCAGCGCAGGCAATAATAGCCTTAACCGTCTCTATGTTCCTGTCGAAGTAATGCTCTAACTTCTCCCCGGTCACTGCTGCGACATCAGTTGCAGCCTCTGCGCTCGCTAGCTTTGTCTTGGTCTGACCCTCGAATATGGGCTCGCGGTACTTGATAGCGATAACGCAGGTCATACCGTTGCGCGTGTCGGCTCCGGTGAAATTCTGATCCTTATCCTTGAGTATGCCTAACTGCTTGGCATAGCTGTTGATGAGCTGAGTATATTTGGTCTTGAAGCCTGTGATATGTGTACCGCCCTCCTGCGTGAAGATATTGTTGCAGAAGCCGTGTATATTTTCCTCGAAAGCATCCACGTACTGGAAGCAGCATTCCACCTCACAGTCATTGTAGCTGTCCTTAAAGTATATGAGATCCGTCACTACGGTATCGCCCTTGTTGAGCTCTCTGATATAGGCCTTGAGTCCGTCCGGCTCGTGGTATATGATCTCGCCGTCAACTGCCTTGCCTTGGTTATGCTTAGCTTGTGCTGCTTCAGTCGGCTCTTGTATCGTCTCTTGTACCTTAGCTGCCGCGATAGCTGTATTACCTATCTCAGACCCAACTGCATTATCTGTGCCAAAGAGACTAAGCTGCCCCTCCTCTGAGGCTCCAAGCTCTGCAGTCTCCAAGGTGCTGTCAGCATTGTTGCCAGTTTCAGCATCAACATTCTCTGCGGTAGGAGCTGTCTCATCGCCGATAAGCTCTGACTCATCACTGCGGAGCTCTCTCGTATCCTTGAGCTCTCTTAAGTCCCTAAAATGTATCGTAAGCTCCGGATTCAGATATGCCGTCTCATGCAGGCGTGACTTTATCCAATCTGCCTTGAATACTGTCTTCTCGAATATCTCATCGTCCGGCAGAAAATTTATCTTGGTGCCTGTCGTGCGTGACTTGCCTACCACAGGCAGCAAGCCGTCTATAAGCTCTGTCGTGGGTATGCCCCTTGAATAGCTGTCGCGATATACCTTGCCATCTCTGGCAACCTCTACCGTCATCTCCTTGGATAGTGCATTGACGACGGACGAACCCACTCCGTGCAGACCGCCAGAGGTCTTGTATGACTGTGAGTCGAACTTGCCTCCGGCATGGAGGGTGGTGAGTATGATGCGCTCTGCAGATACGCCCTTTTCGTGCAGGTCTACCGGCAGACCTCTGCCGTTATCCTTGATAGTGCAGGAGCCGTTTTTCTCCAAGGTGACCCAGATCTCAGTGCAATATCCTGCCAGATGCTCGTCCACCGAGTTATCCAATATCTCATATACGAGGTGATTAAGCCCCTTGGAGCCTACTCCCCCGATATACATACCGGGCCTCGTCCTGACCGGCTCGAGACCCTCCAATATCTTAATACTGTCTGCGTTATAGCTCTGTGTTTTTGCCATATATCTTCCTGCCTTTGTACCGCCACAGATTTTACCATGAAAATGCACCGCGGTACAAGCTAAACACTACGCATCCCATCGTCCGACTCCGGTATACCGCACCTGCGTGCTTGCAGACACCACATAGTCTAAACGCGACTGAATACTGCGCGTGCTTACGCACTCTCGCAATCATGCCTGCGTGCTTGCAGGTGCCTTTAGGTGCTTCACCTTATAATATACAAGCTCCACTATGCAGCAGCTCATCCAGCCCACGGGGTAACCGAGTCCCACAAGCTCCGGACTTGCGGCAGGCGTATGGCTTATGATGAAGAGATAGACCTGCCTTACACACACGAAGCATATAATCATTATGAGCATGGGTCCCTTGGAGTCCCCGCGTCCTCTCATAGAGCCTGCAAGGCTGTGATTGATGCCATTAAACCAGAAGAAAAATGCTATCACCCTTACGAAGCTCACACCACTCTCTATAACGTCTGCATCGCTCGTGAATAGCTCAATGAGCGGTCTTGCAAATATAATCATGACGATGCCGCACACCAAATTAAAGCCTGCCATCATTGAGACTGCCACCACAGTGCCGTGGTCTGCTCGTTTTTTCTTACTCGCGCCTATATTCTGACTTACGAAGGTGGTTGTCGCATGTGACATACTCTGCTGAGGCAGCATGATCATCTGATCGAGCTTGTTATAGCAGCCCCAGCCTGCCATGACCGCTGAGCCGTAGCTGTTGATATATGCCTGCACGAAGCTGTTGGAAAATGCCGTAATCATCGACTGTATGCCGGCAGGCAGACCAATCTCGAGTATCTGTCTGAGTGTGGAGCGATCTATGGACAGATCCCTCCATGTGAGCCTGTATATGTCCCTCGAACGGCTGAGCAGCACCAATACCAAGCCCGCCGATATAAACTGAGCTATAATCGTCGCTATCGAGGCGCCTGCTATGCCCATGCCGAACACTATAACAAATAAGAGGTCGAGGGCAATGTTTAGGAAGCTTGAGAATATCAGGAAATAGAGAGGTCTGGTGGAATCGCCTACCGCACGCAGTATGCCGCTGCCCATATTGTATACAAGGAGTCCCGATATGCCCGCAAAATATATCTGGAGATATACTGTTGCCGCCTGCATAACATCATCCGGGGTGGATATGAGACGTAGCATGGTCGGCGTGAGCAGGACACCGGCTATGGTGAAAAATATGCTCGCGACAAAAGTCATAGCCATAGTTGTCTCAACTGAGATGTGCAGCTTGTCTAATTTCTTGGCGCCGAAATACTGTCCTATGACTACTCCCGCTCCCACTGATATGCCGTTGAAGCAAAATACCGCTATATTTATTATCGGATTGGTGGAGCCTACTGCTGCCAAGGCTTCCTTGCCCACGAAATTGCCCACCACCATAGCATCAGCCGTGTTGTACAGCACCTGAAAGAAATTGCCCAATATAAGCGGAACACAAAAATACAGCAGCTGCTTCGGAATAAAGCCTTCCGTCATATCAACTGCCGTACTCTCTGAATGCTTATCTGTCCCTGCGTTGTGATGCTGTCTAAAGAAACTCATGCCCCTAACACTCCCCCAATATGGCCAAATCCACTGGTTAATTGTAGCCTATCCGCAGCTTAATAACAATGCCCCCGGTGTTTCACATATATACGGATTGCCTTGCAGCTGTTTTGCAGCGCAGCAATCCGTAATATCAGTGCTTAGCTCTCCTTACTCGCCCCAGCGCCAGTTTGCAACCTCCGGCAGATCCAAGCCGTACTCATGTATATAC
>CAVHZK010000115.1:3409-3954 GCA_963640215.1 bacterium
TGTATATACTGTTCATGCTCTATGAGCTTGTCGTTCATCAGCTGATAGAGATAGGCACCGCGGTTGCCAAGCTGCGGCAGGAACTTTAATGCCGCTATAACAAGGTGGAAGCGGTCTACGTGATTTTGCACTCTCACGTCAAACGGAGTCGTGATGGTGCCTTCCTCCCTGTAGCCTCTCACATGCATGAGACGGTTGTTGTGGCGTCTGTAGGTAAGCTCATGCACGAGACTTGCATATCCGTGGAAATTAAATATAACCGGCTTGTCCTTGGTAAAGAGCAGATCGTACTCTGCGTCCGGCAGTCCGTGCGGGTGCTCATTGGCAGGCTGAAGCTTGAAGAGATCCACTACATTGATGAACCTTACCTTTATCTCCGGCAGCTCCTTATTAAGTATGGATACTGCGGCAAGTGCCTCTAAGGTAGGCGTCTCTCCGGCGCAGGCAAATACTATATCCGGCTCCTTGCCCTTGTCATTTCCTGCCCACTCCCATATACCTATGCCCTCGGTGCAGAGCTTTACAGCCTCCGGCATACTGAGCCA
>CAVHZK010000116.1:0-2854 GCA_963640215.1 bacterium
CTCCTTATCTATCATGATGTCGGCATTGCCGTGATCGGCGCAGATGAACATGACTCCGCCTGCCGCCTTTACCGCCTCACATACCCTGCCCACGCAGGTATCCACGGTCTCTACAGCCCGCACTGCCGCGTCCATGACTCCGGTATGACCTACCATATCGGCATTGGCGAAATTACATATAATGGCATCGTATTTGCCGCTCTTAATCGCCTCGCACAGCCTGTCGCATACCTCGTATGCGCTCATCTCAGGCTTAAGGTCATAGGTCGGCACCTCCTTAGGCGAGGGTACAAGTATGCGCTCCTCTCCACTGTACGGCTCCTCACGCCCGCCGTTAAAGAAGAAGGTTACATGCGCATATTTCTCGGTCTCTGCGATGCGCAGCTGAGTCTTGCCCTGCGCCGCTATATATTCGCCGAAGGTATTTGCTATATCTTCCTTTACAAATACGACATTCTTATGCTCTATAGTCTCGTCGTAATCCGTAAAGCAGGTATAGCAGAGGTCTAAGCGCGCTCCCCTGTCAAAATATCCAAAAGCATCGTCACAGAATGCGCGGCTTATCTGTCTCGCCCTGTCCGGGCGATAATTATAGAAGATAACAGAATCATGCTCCTGCACGGTTGCAACGGGGGCACCGGATTTCATCACTACCGAGGGCACTACAAATTCATCCGTGATTCCTTCCGCATAGGCTTTCTCCATTATCTCTACGGCAGTACCTCCTGCGGCGCCTATGCCCTTAGCTATCGCGTTAAATGCGCGCTCCGTCCTCTCGTAATTCTTATCTCTATCCATGGCGTAATAGCGTCCGCAAACAGTGGCGATCTCTCCTACGCCAAGCTCACTCATCTTGGCTTCAAGTGCCTTAACAAAGCTTAGTCCGCTTCCAGGCGGCGTATCCCTGCCGTCTGTAAATACATGCACATATACCTTCTTAAGACCGCTGCGTCTCGCAAATTCCAGTAGTCCGTACAGATGCGTGATATGACTGTGCACGCCACCATCTGACAGTAGACCCATAATGTGCAAGGACGAATCATGCTCTATGCAGTTATCAGCAGTCTTCTTTAATGCTGGCAACGCATAGAAATCTCCGTCCTCTATGGATTTCGTTATGCGTGTAAGCTCCTGATAGACTATACGACCTGCACCCATATTTAGGTGCCCGACCTCGGAGTTACCCATCTGTCCCGCGGGAAGTCCGACTGCCAGCCCCGATGCCTCGCCCTTAACAAAGGGACATTCCTTCATCAGTCTGTCAAGCACCGGTGTATTGGCTGCTGCAACGGCATTGCCGTAGGTCTCTTCTCTTAATCCGAGCCCGTCCATAATGACGAGTACGGCTGGCTTCTTAGTCATGTTTGTACCTCTCTGATAAGTACCATTTTCTTGCGAAAACTGGCTATGTACTCATGTTTTGCGGGTCTCAAGTGCCATGATTAGTCTGCGAGCAAGCTCGCGCCTAATCCTTGTCACTTTATCCCCTTGGGTATCATTATACTTGAACTCGCGCAAAAAAAGTAGTAGCCTTGGCAATATGAATTTTAAGCTGCACAGTGAATACGCGCCTACGGGGGATCAGCCGCAGGCTATAGAGCAATTGGCGGAGGGTTTCAAGGCGGGCAACCAGTTTGAAACCCTGCTCGGTGCGACCGGCTCCGGCAAGACCTTTACCATGGCGAATGTCATACAGCGCCTCCAGAAGCCCACTCTCATCATCGCCCACAACAAGACCTTGGCGGCTCAGCTCTACTCCGAGATGAAGGAGTTTTTCCCTGAAAATGCGGTAGAGTATTTTGTGTCGTATTATGATTATTATCAGCCCGAGGCCTATGTGCCTTCCACTGATACCTATATTGAGAAGGATTCCGCTATAAATGACGAGATAGATAAGCTTCGCCATTCCGCTACGGCTGCTCTCTCTGAGCGCGAGGATGTCATCATAGTAGCCAGTGTATCCTGTATATACGGACTCGGCTCTCCCATTGATTATAAGCAGATGACCGTATCCTTACGCCCCGGTCAGACTCACGATATGCGCGAGATCATGCGCCGTCTTGTCGATATGCAATATTCGCGCAATGAGATTGATTTTAAGCGAGGCTCATTCCGCGTTCACGGAGACGTACTTGAGATATATCCGTCGTACTCCGGCGGCGAGGCCTTTCGTGTGGAATTCTTCGGGGACGAGATAGACCGCATCAGCGCGATAGACTCGGTTACCGGTCATGTCAAGTCTGAGCTTGCACACTGTATAGTATTCCCCGCATCACACTATGTTGTGCCCAAGGATCAGATGGATCGTGCCTGTGAGGATATCATGCAAGAGATGGATGAGCGTGTCAAGTATTTTACTTCGGAGGACAAGCTCATCGAGGCACAGCGCATCAGCGAGCGCACAAGCTTCGATGTGGAGATGCTGAAAGAGACGGGTATATGCTCCGGCATAGAGAATTACTCAAGGCATCTTGCAGGCTCTGCGCCCGGTGCGCCGCCGTATACGCTTATAGATTATTTTCCCAAGGACTTCCTCATTATCGTAGACGAGTCACATATAACTCTGCCGCAGCTTCGAGGCATGTATGCAGGCGATCATTCGCGTAAAAAGGTACTTGTTGACTATGGCTTCAGACTGCCGTCTGCTCTGGATAACAGACCTCTTAATATCGAGGAGTTTGAGGTCAAGATAAATCAGATGCTCTTTGTCTCGGCTACTCCGGGGCCTTATGAGGAGGAGCACGAGCTCCTCAGAGCTGAGCAGATCATCAGACCGACTGGATTGCTTGACCCGCCCATCGAGATACACCCGGTCGAGGGTCAGATAGACGACCTCATATCCGAGATAAATAAA
>CAVHZK010000116.1:2864-8416 GCA_963640215.1 bacterium
GAAGATGGCAGAGGATCTCACCGACTACATGCGTAATATCGGCATCAGGGTTCGCTATCTGCATTCTGATGTAGATACCTTGGAGCGCAGCCAGATAATACGCGATATGCGGCTTGATGTGTTCGACGTATTAGTCGGCATCAACCTGCTCCGTGAGGGTCTCGACATACCGGAGGTATCCTTGGTGGCTATATTGGATGCCGATAAGGAAGGCTTCCTGCGCAGTGAGACCTCGCTCATACAGACAGTAGGGCGAGCTGCCCGCAATGCTGACGGCCATGTAATCATGTATGCCGATACGATTACAGGCTCCATGCAGCGTGCCATAGATGAGACCAACCGCCGCCGCGAGGTACAGGACAGATACAATAAGGAGCACGGCATCACGCCCACTACCATCAAGAAGGCTGTCCGAGAGCTTATCACTATCTCCAAGGCCGCCGGCAGCGATAGCAAGGACAATGACAAGGATATCGAGTCCATGAATGAGCGCGAGCTCAAGCTCCTTGAGAATGCTCTCAATAAACGTATGCGTGCTGCTGCCGCAGAGCTTAACTTTGAGGAGGCTATATCGCTGCGTGACCGCCTCGCCGAGATACGTAAGCTCCTATACGATGGGCATAATTAGCAGGCGCTGACACTTGCGGCGAATGTATTGTGAGCTGATTATCTGCTGTCCTCAGCGCATATCCAGCACGAATTAAATGCTGTCAATGTGCGTGCCTTCCCGTATAGCTGCCTGTCTGTCTAATATCGCTTCAGCTCCGCCTCAACCATACGCCTCGCCCTTGCTATGCTTACCTGCTGCGCCTTGGCTATAGCGGCAAGGTCATCATACTCAAGCTTCTCTCTGTCCGTGCCATATCCGCTTACGTGTTTTCCACGCAAGCGGCCGTACTTGGTTTCGTATACATGTATATCGCGTTCAAGTGTATATCGACGCATGAGCGCCTCGCGCACGCCTATGGTGCTTGTATACTTAAACACTGCTCTGACTATATCGTCCCTCTGATCCTCTCGGCATAAGAGTCTAAGCACTGTTCCCGGGCGCTGCTTCTTCATCATCACAGACTCAGTCCATACATCAAGAGCTCCTGTTTCCAAGAGCCTCTCGACAGCAAAGCCCAGCTCCTCCGCACTCATGTCATCTATATTTGCAGCAAGCTCTATAACAGTATCACCTGACTCTAAGCCTTTCTCCTCTGACTCACCGAGTATGGCTCTCACACAGTTAGGCGCATCAAAGTCCTTCTTGCCCATGCCGTAGCCCACGCGTTCGATGCTCATAGCAGGTCTCACGCCGCAGCTGTCCGCAAAATGCTTTATAAGTGCGGCACCGGTAGGTGTAAGGAGCTCTCCGCGCGTGCCGTTATCGTATGAAGCTATCCCCTCGATGAGATATGCCGTCGCCGGAGCGGGCACTGGCATGATACCATGCGCGCATCTCACAGTACCGCTGCCGGTATTTACAGGAGACACCACTATCCTGTCAGGCTTAATCAGCGATAGCATATATGAGACGGCAGTTACATCTGCTATAGCATCCATGTTTCCGACCTCATGAAAATGTATCTCGCTCACAGGTACGCCGTGCACATGGCTCTCCGCCTCAGCGATGAGTCCGTAGACTGCCTTGATATCGTATTTTAGCTCACTGTCTAAATGCATATGATCATCTATGATATGAGCTATGCCTGTCATGCTGTTGTGAGTGTGAGCATGAGCACCATGGCTGTGTTCCTGTGTTTCATGACCGTGTTCGTGTGTGTGCTCGTGCCCATGTTCGTGCTCATGGCAATGCTCATGCCCGTGGCTGTGTTCATGCTCGTGTATGTGCTCATGGCAATGCTCGTGATTGTGCTCATGGCAGGCAGCTTCCGGTCCCCCAGCGCCCTCATTATGATGCAAATGTGATTCACCGCACTGACCACTATCCTCTGCATCGTGTCCTTCATGCGTATGCGTCTCACCCTGAGCCTCACCATACTGTGAGTTGCCATCATCGCCCTCCTCAGCTCCGTGGACTCTCACACTCATGTGAATGCCTTGTATGCCGCATTTTACGGAGGGCTCTGCCTCATAACGCACGCCTGGTATACCGAGTGCATTAAGCTTATCCAAGATGCCCTGTCTCTCGGATTCAGGAAATAGCTCTAATAGAGCCGCGGAGAGCATATCTCCCGCAGCTCCCATATTCAGATCAAGATACAATACCTTCATATTACCTGCTTTTCGTCTCGTGATTTATCATACTTGCGAGATATCCCGCACCGAAGCCGTTATCTATATTCACCACTGACACACCGCTGGCACAAGAATTAAGCATGGACAACAGCGCCGATATGCCTCCGAATGAAGCACCATATCCGACGCTTGTAGGCACGGCGATGACCGGACAGTCAGCAAGACCGCCTATGACACTCGCCAGCGCTCCCTCCATACCTGCTATGGCTATAATCACGCTTGCACTCATTATATCCTCGGTATGAGCCAAGAGCCTGTGCAGACCTGCAACACCTACATCATAGAGTCTTACGACCTCATTGCCATATACCTCGGCCGTAAGCGCCGCCTCCTCAGCTACCGGGATGTCGCTGGTGCCTCCGGTCGCGACAACTATCCTGCCTATGCCATCCTTATCCGGCAGCTTTCCACATATACCTATACGCGCCTCGGGATAATAATTATATTCAATCTCTTGTCCCACAGCCTCGGCCTTGTCCGTATCCATCCTCGTGATGAGTATGGGATCATCCGTCGCTTCACGCAGAGACCTCACTATACCTATTATCTGCCCTGCGCTCTTGCCTGCCCCGTATATGACCTCTGCCGCACCCTGACGCAGCTTGCGATGATGATCCGTCTTGGCATATCCGAGATCCGTATACGGCTCCTGCTTTATCTTAAGGAGTGCCTCATCCACGCTGATATCTCCGTGGCTTAAATCCTCCAATATTCTCCGTATTTCTGTATTCATGTCATACACCTCTGTCCGTGTATATGTCTGTACTTATATTATAAAAGTACAGATTGCTCCGTGCTACACGCTCTCATAACACTTTTATAGCATCCTCCTAAGCTCCATATAAATGTGTTCTGCCTCCGGCGGACAGCCCTTAATACAGTGTTCAAATCCCGCCGTGCAGTTGCCTACTCCATAATGACCGCTGCGCCCTTTATATCCCTGCCCTATGGCAAGCTTCTCTCCGTCAAGCTTCTCTGTGAGTCTGTCAAACAGCCCCTCGGCCTTAAGCCTATCCAGCGCCGGGATGAGACTTCCGTAGCAAGCGCTGCACGAATCAATCTCACTGACGGCATATGCTGTCTCTATGACCTTACGCGTCTCAAGCTGTTCTCCCTCCGTAGCATTGCCGCTTATCGTACGGATAAGGGCGTTCTCTATATCTGTGCTGCCTACTCCGAGACTCTCCGCCAATGTGATATATTCAACGTCACTTGGCACATAGCCTAATACCTTCGCTGTAAATGTATCCACCAGCACCGGATCCTTTGCCAGCATGACGCAGTTTCTTACCAGTGGATTGCCTCCCTCCTCAAAATCCGGATCGCCGCATATATGATCCACGACTATGAGATCCGGCTTGAGCACGGTATTCAGCTTGGCTATCGGCTCGTGCAGCCCAAGTCTGTGGAAGCGCCGCTTCTCCGCATCCGGTATAAGTCCCTTCATATTCTTGAGCGCGCAGGTAATCTTGGTCTGGCAATGTCCCTTAAGCACGGGCACATTTATAAGATAATCCAAATGAAGCGCACGGGCGCATATATTGAGCTTAAGCCCTGCACAATCACGGGCCTCATACTCCCGCTCCTGCTGCATGTCTATAAGGCACACTCCGTATTTGCGGCTCAAGGCATTATAACCACAATACTCAAACGCCTCGCTCGTCCTGTCTCCTACCCATGAGCCCTCAAGTATCTCAAGCTCCGAGGGTTCAAAGCCTGCCTCTAAAAGATATTCAATTATGCCTGCCACCACCTCGGGATGTGTGGTTCCGCCCATCTCGGCAGGTGTCGGACAGACCAGGTTAGGCTTGATGCCAATATGCAGACTATGGCTTAGCTCTAAGCTTGTATCGCTATCGGCACTTTCTTGATGAGTAGCATGTGCTGCCGGATAATGCGCGTTTGCTTTGGCTCCTGTTGCCGTCTCGGTTTTTGCTGCTGTCTGTGTCCTGCCCTCTGTCTGTTCACATATCGCTGCGTCTATTGCTGCTATGCACTTTGCCCTTATGTCGGCTGCCACGTCAGCTGCATACAGCAGCTCCTTGGTCATGCCCTTGTAATCCGTCCCGTAGGAACGAAGTATCTCGTTTCGCTGCATATACGGCTCCCGCATTTTCATAATGATAGTAGTCTAAGGCTTAGTCTCCGAAGAATATGCCTATATCTCTTGCCGTATCTATGAGCGGCGTGTTATTTACATCCAAGAACTTGGTGCGGCTTGCTGCCTCCGCTATGGGCACAGGCGTTATCACGCCGTTCTGTATGGCGACCATATTGCCGTACTGCTTGTCGCGAATGAGCCTTGCCGCAGCGACGCCAAAGCGTGTAGCAAGCACCCTGTCATAGGGTGACGGCGGGCCTCCCCTCTGGAAATGTCCCGGCACAGTAACTCTCGTGCTCTGACCGGTAGCCGCCTTCAGCTCGCTCGCCAGTCTATATGATATGGTCGAATGGCCCATCTCCTCAGTAAGCTTGCGGCGCTCATTTTCAGTAAGCTTCTTGTCCTTGACGGACACAGCGCCCTCGGCCACAGCTAATATTGAATAATATCTGCCGAGCCTCTTTCTGTGCTCTATGCCCTCAACTATCTTGTCGAGGTCGTAGGGTATCTCCGGTATGATAATGCCGTCTGCACCGCCTGCAACACCTGCCTCAAGCGTCAGCCAGCCCGCATCACGTCCCATGAGCTCGACTACAAATATTCTGCTGTGCGCGCTTGCCGTCGGATGTATATAATCTATGACCTGAGTAGCTATATCCGCGGCAGAACGGAAGCCGAACGTCGTCTCCGTACCCCAGATATCGTTGTCAATGGTCTTGGGGAGCGTCACGACATTCATGCCCGCATCCATCATGAGCTTGGCGCCCTTCTGCGTGCCGTTTCCGCCCATGACCACGATACAGTCCAGATTGAGCCTGTTATATGTATCCATCATCGCAGGCATAGCGTCATTGCCGGCGTCATCTAATATCATCTTGCCCGGGATGAATTTCTGTCTGGATGTACCGAGTATAGTTCCTCCCTCATCTAAGATACCTGAGAAATCCTTGTACTCCATGAACCTGTAATCCCGCTCAATGAGTCCGCGATATCCGTCATACATGCCGTATATCTCGACACCCGGCAGAAACTGAAACAATGCCTTGCCGAGTCCGCGTATGGCCGCATTCAGACCCTGACAGTCACCGCCGCTCGTAAGTATTCCGACCCTTGTTGTTAATTTCATTACGCCACCCTTATATTTAATATTGACGTAACTGTTCAGCACCACACAAGCCACACAAGCATAAGCGATGCGCTTGTGTGG
>CAVHZK010000117.1:0-6864 GCA_963640215.1 bacterium
ACTTCAGAGTGCAGCTTATAGGAGGCATAGTCCTGCATCAGGGACGTATAGCCGAGATGAAGACCGGAGAGGGCAAGACGCTTGTGTCTACCTGCCCAGCCTATCTCAATGCTCTCGAGGGCAAGGGCGTACATATAGTTACGGTAAATGATTATCTTGCCAAGCGTGATGCCGAGTGGATGGGCAAGGTGCATGAGTTCCTCGGACTGAAGGTCGGCGTGGTGCTTAACTCCATGGACTCTAAGGAGCGTCAGGCGGCTTACAACTGCGACATCACCTATGTCACCAACAATGAGTTAGGCTTTGATTATCTGCGCGACAATATGGCTATCTACAAGGAACAGCTGGTATTGCGCGGACTTAATTATGCCATCATCGATGAGGTCGATTCAGTGCTCATAGATGAGGCGAGAACACCTCTCATCATCTCTGGACAGTCAGGCAAGAGCACCAAGCTCTACGAGGCGTGCGATGTGCTGGCGAGACAGCTTGAGCGCGGAGAGGCTTCGGCTGAGTTCTCCAAGATAAACGCCATACTCGGCGAGGAGATAGAGGAGACAGGCGATTATATCTACGACGAGAAGGAGAAGAACGTATCGCTTACCGAGCAGGGTGTGCACAAGGTTGAGCAGTTCTTCCATATAGACAACCTTGCAGACCCGGAGAATCTGGAGATACAGCATTGCATAATACTTGCTCTGCGCGCGCACAACGCCATGCACAGGGATAAGGATTATGTTGTCAAGGACGACGAGGTCGTTATCGTTGACGAATTTACCGGACGTATTATGCCGGGACGTCGTTACTCGGACGGACTGCATCAGGCTATAGAGGCTAAGGAGCATGTAAATGTGCGCCGCGAGAGCCGCACGCTTGCAACTATTACCTTCCAGAACTTCTTCAACAAGTTTGTGAAGAAGTCCGGTATGACGGGTACGGCACAGACCGAGGAGAAGGAGTTCCGCAATATCTACGGCATGGATGTTATAGTCGTGCCGACAAATAAGCCAGTGCAGAGAGTTGATCTTGACGACGCAGTCTTCAAGACCAAGAAGGAGAAATACAAGGCAGTCTGCGACAGCGTAGAGGAAGCATACAAGAAGGGACAGCCGGTGCTTGTAGGTACGATAACCATCGAGACCTCTGAGCTCCTCTCGGGTATGCTCAACCGCCGCGGTATTCCGCATAATGTGCTCAATGCCAAGTTCCATGAGAAGGAAGCAGAGATAGTTGCCGATGCCGGCAGACACGGTTCTGTGACCATAGCCACCAATATGGCAGGACGAGGAACCGATATCAAGCTTGACGATGAGGCCAAGGCTCTCGGAGGACTCAAGATAGTAGGAACCGAGAGACATGAGTCAAGACGTATAGATAACCAGCTGAGGGGACGTTCTGGCCGTCAGGGAGATCCCGGCGAGTCCAAGTTCTATCTCTCATTAGAGGATGATATCTTGAGGCTCTTCGGTGCAGACAATCTGATGAATATATTCAACAGATTGGGCGTCGAGGAGGGCGAGGAGATACATCACAAGATGCTCTCCAAGGCTATAGAGAACGCACAGAAGAAGATAGAGAACAACAACTTCGGCATACGTGAACAGCTGCTTAAGTTCGATCAGGTCAATAATGAGCAGAGAGACGTGGTATACGAGGAGAGGCGTAAGGTGCTTGACGGACTCAATATGCGTCAGGTTATCTTAAGCTACGCACAGGATATAGTCGACAATTCCGTGGATATGACTATACCGGACGATCAGAGCTCATCAGAATGGGATATAGCAGAGCTTAACAATACCCTGCTCCCAATCATTCCGCTTCAGCCTATGCAGCTGAGTAAGGAGGAGTTCGCGGCTCTCACCAAGGACAAGCTCAAGCAGCTCATAAAGGAGCAGGCGATAAGACTCTATGAGGAGAAGGAGGCGCTCTTCCCGGATCCCGAGCAGCTCAGAGAGGCAGAGCGCGTTGTATTGCTCAAGGTAATAGATAATAAGTGGATGAACCACATCGACGATATGGCTCAGCTGCGTGAGGGCATAGGACTTGTGTCCTACGGACAGAAGGATCCGCTTGTCGAGTACAAGACGGAAGGCTATGAGATGTTCGAGGGCATGGCAGCCTCCATCAAGGAGGATACGGTACGACTCTTATTCCATCTGCAGGTTCAGCAGAAGGTTGAGCGTGAGCAGGCGGCGGAGATAACCGGCACCAACAGGGACGAGAGCGCGGTCAAGGCACCCAAGAAGCGTGAGATAAGGAAGATATACCCCAATGATCCCTGTCCCTGTGGCTCAGGCAAGAAATTCAAGCAGTGTCACGGCAGATATGCCGTACCGGGAGACAAGATAGACTTTTCATCACCCGTAGGTTGAGGAGGATAGATGGCGTTAATTGAATTTGACAATTGCAAATCCGAGCTGTCGGCTTATAAGGAGCCTCTCGAGGAGCTTGGCCAGTCGCTCGACCTTGAGAACAAGGGCAGACGCATAGCCGAGATGGAACGTCAGATGGAGGAGCCGACCTTCTGGGATGATGCGGAGAAATCTGCCAAGTTCATGAAGGAACTTAATACGCTCAAGTCCTCCGTTGATAAGTTTAACTCACTCAAGAGTCAGTATGACGACATTGAGGCCATCATAGAGATGGGCAGTGAGGAGGATGACGAGGAGCTTGCCGCAGAGGCAAGGCAGATGTTGGAGAGCTTCAAGACAGAACTTGAAAATATGCGTACCTCGCTGCTCCTCTCAGGCGAGTACGATGCCAATAATGCAACGGTGGCTCTTTCTGCCGGCACAGGCGGAACAGAGGCGATGGACTTTAACGAGATGCTCTACCGCATGTATACAAGGTGGTGCGAGAAGCATGGCTTTACCACCAAGCTGCTCGACTATCAGGAGGGCGACGAGGCAGGCATCAAGGGTGTTACATTTTCAGTAGAAGGTGAAAATGCCTACGGACTGCTGAAATCCGAGGCAGGTGTGCACAGACTTGTGCGTATATCACCGTTTAATGCTCAGGGCAAGAGACAGACCTCATTTTGTTCCTGCGATGTCATGCCTGAGTTGGATGACACCATAGAGGTGGATATCGACCCCTCGGACCTGAAGATTGATACCTATCGTTCGTCGGGTGCGGGCGGACAGCATATCAACAAGACCTCATCGGCGGTGCGTATCACTCATATACCGACCGGTATAGTCTGCGCCTGTCAGGAGGAGCGCTCGCAGTTCCAGAATAAGGATAAGGCTATGGCTATGCTGAAGGCCAAGCTCTATATGCTTAAACAGCAGGCACATGCCGAGAAGATATCCGATATAAGAGGCGACATCAAGGAGATAGCTTGGGGCAGTCAGATAAGAAACTATGTGCTCCAGCCCTATACCATGGTCAAGGATGTGCGTACCGGCGAGGAGACGGGCAATGCCCAGGCAGTGCTTGACGGAGATATAGATATCTTCATCAATGCTTATCTTAAGTGGCTGCAGTTAGGTAAGCCGGATCGCAGAGTAGCGGATAGCGATTAAGTAAGGCGCAGTTCAAGCGGGCAACGTAGGCGTATTATGCATAGGCAAAGATTGTTGCGCTGCGATGGTTGGACGATCCTGTCTGTATCTGCATTACGGATAGGCAATGCTTTTAGGGACTTTCAGGGTTAACAAGAAGGGGACACACTGTTAGACAGCGTGTCCCCGATATAGTACATAAGATATTTATGGCTTCATGATACGTGCGAAGGTCTCTGTCGTCATGCCGTACTGAGATAGTACCTCGCGTATAAACTCGGTAATCTGCGGGCCTGCAACAGGATCCTTCAGCATGGCATATAAGGAATATATGCCGTGGAAGGCAACGCCGCATATAAGTATGGCTATAATGCCCATGATGATGGAGGCTGTACAAGAGCCCTTATGCTGCAGATATGGTCTCGAGAGGAAGCCTCCGGCAACACCCAAGGCCGCGCACAGGAAACCATAATACATCCCGCTCGGAAAGAGCGTTATCACGGATATAAGGCTCATTACAGACAGCATAAGACTGTACCTTGCGAGCCTTGCAAAATTATTGGTCTGACTCATTCGTTCGTTCATGCGTTCAATATAGCATTGTTTTTATGCGCTTGCAAGCGAGGAGCTGTCTCAATATAATGATACCAAGGTCGAAAGAGTCAAAGATTGGACGCGAGAGTGCGTAGCACGGAGCAATCTGGCATCGGTTATTGTCAAAAGACTTTTTAACAATAACATCATAAAAGACATGATACCAAGGTCGAAAGGGCTAAAGCATGTATGATCAAGGTAAGTAATTCCGAAAATGAGACCTTCGCCTTGGGCAAGGCCATGGGCGAGGCAGCCAAGGCAGGTGATATATACTGTCTTGACGGAGACCTTGGCGCAGGCAAGACTGTATTTGCCAAGGGCTTCGCTGCGGGACTCGGCATAGCTGAGCCGGTTACATCTCCGACCTTTACCATAGTCAGAGAATACAGGGAGGGGAGACTTCCGCTGTATCATTTTGATGCCTATAGGATAGCAGATCCGGATGAGCTATGCGCCATAGGATATGAGGAATACTTCTATGCAGACGGAGTCTGCCTCATAGAGTGGGCAGAGCTTATCGAGGAGCTCATACCGGAGACGGCAGTGCATATCAGCATCGAGCGTGAGCCTCTTGAGGGCATGGATTATCGTCGTATAGAGATACTTAGAGAATGAATATACTTGCTATAGAGTCCTCTGGGCTGGTCGCGTCTGCGGCAGTCATAGAGGATGAGCTGCTTAAGGCAGAATTCACAATAAATAATAAACTGACTCATTCCGAGACCTTGCTGCCTATGGTTAGGCGCATGTATGACATATCGGGACTAAAGCTTGATGAGACAGATGCCATAGCTGTATCAGCGGGTCCAGGCTCATTTACAGGACTTAGGATAGGCGCGGCGACAGCCAAGGGACTCGCCTTGGCACTTAATATCCCTGTCATAAGCGTCTCATCGTTGCAGGCTATGGCGTATGGGCTGTGTCAGGTGAGTGATGCCGTCATATGCCCGATAATGGATGCAAGGCGTGAGCAGGTATATTCGGCAGCATATTGCAATGGTGCGACTATACTCAATGAGGAGGCAAGGGACATACATTCGTTTCTTGCGGAGCTTGGGGCAGGAAAGGAAGCAGCATCCAAGACGGTATCAACAACTGAGACAGCATCAGCGTCCGAGACAACATCGGCGACGGACTCTTGCCCAAGCTATATATTCATAGGAGACGGTGTGCCTGTATATGCAGACATTATCACGGCAGAACTCGAGGGTGATGTTACATTTGCAGGTGCTGTGTTTAACAGACAGAGAGCCGCCAATACGGCTGAGCTTGGAGCCGCTATCTACACCAAATGGCTTGCACAGCATGAGCTTACAGCCGAGGAGGTGCGTAAGCTCGGGGCAGACAGCATCAGCTGCTTTGATGACAAAGTTATGAACTCCGATGATTTCGTGCCTATCTATCTGCGTAAGACTCAAGCCGAGCGTGAGAGAGCCGCAGGCATATTGGGAGATCCCGGTAAGCACAGCCTCAGCAAGATGCAGGATAAGGGACATCCGAGACGGTCATGAACGAGCAGCTCAAGATATATGAGTTGAGCCTCGTTGTCGCGGAGTACAGCGATAGAGCATGTACGGGTGACAGCTTGTCGAAGGTCGCACCAGTGTCTGACTGCGGCAAGATGCACGGCAGCAGCACGGACGACAACAGCCAAACTGTGATACAGACCCAGCACTGTCAGGGCACCGAGATGCAGACGACAGTGGTTAAGGCATCAGCTGCATTTACCATGCAGGCATTGCGCGAGGTCGCCGAGATAGATGCCGCGCTTTTCCCGGGCAATGTCTGGGGACTCTCGTCTTATGCCAAGAGTGCGGAGCAGGATTATGACTTTCTGATAGTTGCCGCAGGCGGAGCATTCATTAAAGGCTTTGCCTTGCTGCGCTGCATGGATGACGCCGAGCTCATCAGGATAGCAGTAAGACCGGAGTACAGGAGACAGAGCATAGGCAGGAAACTGCTCAATGCGCTGACAGATGAAACACATAGGAGAGACATACACAGCATTTTCCTTGAGGTACGGAGCTCTAACACAGCTGCTGCGGCTATGTACGAGGCAGCAGGCTTTGACAGGGTCGGAGTGCGCAAGGCTTATTACTCCAATCCGCAGGAGGATGCTTTAATAATGAGGTATACATGGTAGACGTTTGTTTATTGGGCACAGGCGGTATGACGCCGATGCCGCACAGATGGCTTACCTCGCTCATGCTCAGGAGCGAGGGCTCAAACATACTTATAGATTGCGGCGAGGGCACGCAGATAGCACTCAAGGAGGTAGGCTGGTCGCCTAAGTCCATAGACATCATGTGCTTTACGCATTTTCATGCAGATCATATATCAGGGCTTCCCGGTATGCTGCTCAATATGTCCAACGCAGAGCGCACGGAGCCAGTGATCATGGTGGGTCCAAAGGGACTCTTCAATGTGGTGAGGTCTCTGCGCTGCATAGCACCGGAGCTTGGCTTTGAGCTTAGATTCATAGAGCTTGACCAAAATACCGAGGAATACAAGTTGGGTCCCTACATACTCAAGGCATTCAAGGTTAAGCATAATGTACCCTGCTACGGATACACGGCTATAGTGCCGCGTAAGGGCAGATTTGATCCGGAGGCAGCCAAGGCGGCAGGCATACCCTTAAGCGCATGGGGCAGACTCCAGAAGGGCGAAACCGTCATAGATGCGGAAAGCGGCAGGACCTTCAAGCCGGAGATGGTGATGGGGGCAGAGCGGCGCGGCATCAAGGTGACATATACGACAGACTCAAGAC
>CAVHZK010000117.1:6874-9364 GCA_963640215.1 bacterium
CTCAAGACCCTGCACCAATATTGTAAATGCTGCCGCAGATGCGGATATATTTATATGCGAGGGCATGTACGGCGAGGCAGACTGCGATGACAAGGCGAGAGCATACAGGCATTGCACGATGAGGGAGGCGGCGCTCATGGCGAGCGAGGCAGACCCGAGACCCAAGGAGCTGTGGTATACGCATTACAGTCCGTCTATGATAAATCCGAGACAGTATATAGATGAGATGAGGAATATATTTCCGGCGGCAAAATGCGGCAAGGACGGAATGATTGCTGAGCTTAATTATGATGACTGAACAGACAGGACTTACAATATTAGGCATAGAGAGCTCGTGCGATGAGACCGCTGCGGCTGTGGTAAGAGGGGGCAGGAGCGTCCTCTCTAATGTCATATCCTCGCAGATAGACATACATACCGTGTACGGCGGTGTAGTGCCGGAGATAGCATCGAGACTGCACTGCGAACAGATAAACGGAGTCATAAGGCTGGCATTAAAACAGGCAGGTATGAGCTTCGATGATATAGATGCCATAGCCGTCACCAAGGGACCGGGACTTGTAGGAGCACTCTTAGTCGGAGTATCAGAGGCCAAGGCTATAGCGTATGCGCTTAACAAGCCTCTCGTCGGTGTCAATCACATAGAGGGGCATATAGCAGCCAATTACATCACGCACAAGGAGCTCAAGCCGCCGTACGTGTGCCTCGTGGTAAGCGGAGGACATACCCACCTTATAGTGGTCAGAGCGTACAGGAGCTTTGAGCTTATCGGCAGGACACATGACGATGCGGCGGGAGAGACCTTTGATAAGGTCGCAAGAGCCGTCGGACTTGGCTATCCGGGAGGCTCCAAGGTGGACAAGGCGGCGAGAGATGGCAATCCGCATGCAATTGAATTTCCGAGGGGCGAGGTCAGAGACTGTCCGTATGATTTCACATTTTCAGGACTGAAATCCGCAGTGCTTAATTATATCAATCTTGCCAATATGAAGGGCGAGAGCATCAACGTGCCGGATCTATGCGCTTCATTTCAGGCATCAGTGACGGATTCGCTCGTATCGAGGACGATAGGCTGCGCCAAGGAGCAGGGAATACACACCATAGCTATGGCAGGCGGAGTAAGTGCCAATACGGCACTCAGAGACAAGTTTAAGTCGGAATGTGACAGCCTAGGATATGAGTGCTGCTATCCGGAGCCCATATATTGCACGGACAATGCAGCCATGATAGCCTCAGCGGGGTATTATGCCTATCTTGACGGCGTAAGGGATGATGAGAGTCTAAATGCAGATCCCAACCTTGCACTTGCTCGCGGGTGAGGCTGTGGATGCAGCTGAGAGACCTCTCAGCTGATGTGATGGCAAGCTCTCTCCACAGATGCAATGGTAAGCTCTCTTATATATCTTGCGACAAGGACATGGATTGAGGCTGCGCGGCAGATTATTTAAGAAGAAGGATTAGATGAACAAGGATAAAGCAAAATTTACAGCCGTGATAGTAGCTGCGGGCAACGGTTCAAGGATGAAATCCGAGCTTAGGAAGCAGTTCATGGAGATAGAGGGTGTACCTGTTATTGCTTATACCGTTAAGGCATTTCAGGATAATGACAATATAGATGCTATAGTAGTCGTTGTGCCGAAGGGCTACGTCAAGGAGATGATGCAATTAGGCATAATATACGGCTTTACCAAGGTGAAGGCGATAGTCGAGGGCGGTGACAAGAGATTTAAGTCCGTATATAAAGGACTGTGCATTTCGCCTTCGGATACAGATTATGTGCTTATACACGACGGAGTCAGACCCATGGTGACCCAGGCGCTCATAGACAGATGCTGCCGTTACGTGGTGATGACGAGAGCCTGCGTTGCTGCAGTGCCGGTGACAGATACCATCAAGAGAGCCAATGCTCAGGGCTTCGCTGCCGAGACCTTGGACAGGACTATGCTGTGGAGTATACAGACGCCGCAGGCATTTTCATTTCCCTTGCTGCTTGACGCATATAAGTCATTAAATGAGACCATAGAGAAATACGGTACCGACGAGAACAGGATCAGCGATGATGCGGTGATAGTGGAAAATATGACAGACTGCCATGTACGCATCATTGACGGCGACCCGAGGAACATCAAGATTACCACGCCTAATGATCTCATGGTCGCTGAGGCATATCTGAAGGCACAGGCAATATCGGATGCAGAGCGGGAGACGGCAGATACAGTACATACGCAGGATACACCGGACACATCAGGTAGGACGGACACTTCAGATCTGTCGGATACGACAGGTACAAGGGGCGCAAATCCCGAAAATACTTGACATTTGTAACTCATGCTAATATCATGGTATGGCGTGTGCGCATGTACACGCTGTATTTTGGCAGCAAAACTGTCAGAAACAGATATTTACAACCACTAAATCTCAAAGGAGGTGAAAAGAATGCCAACATTTAACCAGCTGGTTAGAAAGGGAAGACAGACAGCAGTCAAGAAG
>CAVHZK010000118.1:0-5892 GCA_963640215.1 bacterium
GGCATGGCAGTTGTATTCATAGAGGTTGGCCAGGATGTGCATTTTGAGGGCGGCAGCGTCGAGGAGGCGGTCAATGAGGGGGTAAGACAAGGATATACTAAAGGTTACCTCCGCAAGTCCGTCGTGAGCGATCCGATAATACGCGAAAACACCAAGGACAATACACCGGCAGTCATACATTATTCGATAGTGCCGGGGGACAAGGTGAAGATAACATTAGCCCCCAAGGGCTTTGGCAGTGAGAATATGAGCCGCATATTTATGCTCAAGCCTGCCGACGGCATAGAGGGTGTGAAGCGCTCGATACTGACTGCAGTCACAGATGCGGGACCCAATGCCTGTCCGCCTATGGTGGTGGGGGTCGGCATAGGCGGCACATTTGAAAAATGTGCATTGCTTGCCAAGGAGGCTCTTACACGTCCTGTGGATGTACGTTCTGATATACCTTATGTGCGGGAGCTTGAGGAGGAGATGTTAGAGACTATAAATAAGACTGGCATAGGCCCGGCAGGCCTCGGCGGAAGCGTTACCGCCTTGGCAGTAAATATCAATACCTATCCCACGCATATAGCAGGGCTACCTGTGGCGGTAAATATATGCTGCCATGTGAACAGGCATGTGGTGAGAGTTGTGTGATAAAGACGCAGTGTATATAGCATGGGAAATGCTCTGACATGTATGTTTTTGAAAATTGCGAAAGTGCACGAGCATTACATTATCACCTGGTGACAAGATACTCTTCACCTAGTACAGCATATTATATGATGCACATAGAAAAAAACACCAATACCGGGAAAGGAAGCTGCGGCATGACTAAGGTCTGCCGTATTGGCATGGATATAAGATGAAACGACATATAGAAGTACCATTGAGCAACGAGTCCGTACGCTCGCTGCATGCAGGAGATTATGTATATCTGACAGGCGTTATATATACGGCAAGAGATGCGGCACATAAGAGGATGCAGGAGAGCTTGGACAGGAGCGAGACGCTGCCGATAGAGCTAAATAATAACGTAATATATTATATGGGACCGTCTCCGGCAAGAGAGGGAAGAGCTATAGGCTCTGCAGGTCCCACTACGGCAAGCCGCATGGATAAATATACGCCTAAGCTGCTTGATCTGGGACTGAAAGGCATGGTAGGTAAGGGCAGACGTTCTGAGGATGTAAGGACTGCCATAGTGCGAAACGGTGCTGTATATTTCGCGGCAGTGGGCGGAGCCGGAGCACTGCTCTCGCGAGCCATAAGCGCATCTGAGGTGATAGCCTACGATGACTTGGGCACGGAGGCGATAAGGAAGCTAACTGTCAAGGATTTTCCTGTCATAGTGGTTATTGACTCAGAGGGTAACAATCTCTACGATATAGCACCAAATAAATATCGCAGGGTGTGAAGAAATATTTGCATTTTTTATGTATTATTATACAATAATGGTGCCAGGGTTAAGTACAAGACTTATTGCAAGCTTGCTTGCAATAAAAGGCTCGTATTTGGAACCCACAAAAACATGAATACATAGCCAGGCAAGGTACATATTATCATGAATCTATCATCAAGAGCAGGAAGAGCTGTAAGAGCCGCAGTCATAGCAGTGCTGATGAGTCTGTCACTCGGCAGCGTAGCATTTGCAGAGTCCAATGTCATCATTGCATACGAGCAGGGCAACTCAGGTCCGGGTCAGGGCTGGAGACAGCAGGAGGATGGAAGCTGGATCTATCAGCAAAACGGCGAGGCGCTCAAGAGCTGCTGGCATGAGGCAGACGGCAAGTGGTATCGTCTGGGAGAGGACGGCAGGATGCTCACAGGATGGCAGACCATAGACGGAGCGCAGTATTATCTCACAGAGACTGCAGATGCCGCGCATCCGCTCGGTTCCTGCTATATATCTGAGCAGACTCCGGACGGCAATGAGGTGGACGCGGACGGCAAGCTTAAGCCTAAGCAGGCAGCATATGATGTAGCTTCCAAGGCCAATCCCTACGGCAGGGATTGCGTCGAGATAGACCTGACCAATCAGATGGTATATGCGTACAAGGGCAGCAGCTGTGTATTGGCATCACAATGCGTAACCGGCAGAGTGGTAAATGGACACGCGACGCCTGCAGGCAACTATAGTATATATAGTAAGGAACGCAACAGGACTCTTAGAGGCAAGAATGCTGATGGTTCGAATTATGCGAGCTTTGTAAGCTTCTGGATGCCCTTTAACGGCGGCATAGGATTGCATGATGCGACCTGGAGGACTAATTTCAATGCGGACGTATACTATAACTACGGTTCGCACGGATGTATAAATATGCCTTATGCCAATGCAGAGGCACTGTACAGCATAGTCTACGTCGGAATGCCGGTATATGTGCACAACTAAGTATGAGCGGTATATTGGAATTGGCGCAGCTGCAGGCAGAGATGTTCCTGATGATGGGCATAGGCCTGCTGCTGCGTAAGAAAAACATCATTACAGACGAGGGCAAGAAGGTACTGACAGACCTCATACTCTGCCTTATACTTCCTTGCAATATAATCGAATCCTTCTGTATAGAGTTTAATAAGGATATATTGGCAGCAGGGCTTACGACCTTGCTCATATCAGTCGGCATACAGCTGTGCTGCTCTGTTATCAGTTCGTTTTGCTACAATTTCGCGCCCAAGAGGCAGAGAGTTATCATGCGATATGGCACGGTATGCTCCAACGCAGGCTTCCTGGGCAATCCTCTGTCTTATTGCATATACGGCTCGCTGGGCCTGCTCTATGCCTCCATCTATTGTATACCGCAGCGTATAGTCATGTGGACCGCCGGCATATCGTGTTTCACAGATGCACCTGATACCAAGTCAGTCTTGAAGAAAATCGCGACACACCCTTGTGTTATAGCCTGTGAGATAGGTCTTGTACTGATGCTGACTCAGCTTAGACTGCCGGGTGTGATAGATAATACACTTGCATACCTAAGCCGTTGCACCACACCCATAACCATGATATTTACAGGCACCTTGCTGGCGGATATAGGCAAGGGAAAGCTCATCGATAAGAGTACGGCGCTGTTAGTATCTGTCAGGCTGATAGTTCTGCCGCTTCTTACGCTTATCGCCTGCGTATGTCTTAAGTTAGACCCGTTAGCGAGCAGTGTATGCGTACTGCTGGCTGCTATGCCGGTAGGCACTACGACGGCTATATTAGCCGCTAAATACGGCGGAGATGAGGACTTTGCGACAAGGTGCGTATTTCTCACCACGATATTGTCAATGCTGTTTCTGCCTGTGTGGGTGTCGGTGCTTAAACTCGTATTGCCGGTATAGTTACTTGATAAGTCTGTCAGATCTGTGCTATAATACATAGCCACCGGAGAGGGATGATTATGTCTGTACGAGGCAACTATTCACCGAGAAAGCTCGGATCAATCATTGATATGGCACACATCGTAATCGGTATACTGGTTATGATTATGGCATTCTTTGCAATATTAAGGCCTGCCCGCTACATGATTCTTTTTCCGCTGATTTTTTTTCTTGCATCCGTATTGAGTTTTTTTAACTGTTGGTTCTTATTTACGGCATACAAGAGAAATACCGGCAAGAAGGCGGCGGCTGTCGTATATTTGGCAGTGGGCTTGCTGCTGTTCGTGCTCTTTGTTATAAGTGTTCTGTCTATATGGATAAGGCGCTGACAGGGAGTACCGAGACGAAAGAGAGTAAAGGAGCAGCGGTTTGGAAAAGGAAAAATTATTAGAAAAGGTCAATACGCTCAGCGAGAAGGCTGCGCAGAACAGCAATACGATAAGCTATGAGGCGGTAGCGGACGCATTTAAGGACGAGGATCTTAATTCCGATCAGATGGACGACATATATGCTGTGTTTGAGTCCAAGGGGATAGATTTGGTAAATGACGATGCAGAGGACCGCGACGGGATGATGCCGGAGGATGATTTTGCCAACATTGACCTCGATAAGATAGACAGTATAGATGACACGCTCGTAGATACGGAGTCCGAGGATTTCAGCGATGACAAGTTTGACGAGAAGGACGTAGAGGAAAATATCGACCTTGATGCCATAGACCTCCTGGAGGGAGTCGGCACTGATGACCCCGTGAGGATGTATCTAAAGGAGATAGGCACGGTTCCGCTGCTCTCGGCCGAGGAGGAGTTAGAGCTTGCCAAGCGCAAGTCTGAAGGAGACGAGAAGGCCAAGGAGAGACTTATAGAGGCCAATCTGCGTCTGGTGGTAAGTATAGCCAAGCGTTATACGGGACGCGGTATGAGCTTCCTTGATCTCGTGCAGGAGGGCAACCTCGGTCTGATGAAAGGCGTGCAGAAGTTCGACTATACCAAGGGCTACAAGCTATCCACCTATGCGACATGGTGGATAAGACAGTCGGTTACACGCGCGCTTGCTGATGGCGCACGTACCATCAGAGTGCCTGTGCACATGGTTGAGACCATCAACAAGATAGCCAAGATGCAGCGTAAGTTGACTCTGGATCTGGGATATGAGCCCAAGACCTCGGAGCTTGCCAAGGCGCTCGGCATGTCTGAGGAGAAGGTAGAGGAGATACTGCAGATAGCGCGAGAGCCTGCTTCTCTGGAGACACCTATAGGCGAGGAGGACGATTCCAATCTCGGGGATTTCGTAGCAGACAGCAATGTGGTTACGCCGGAGCAGAACGTCGAGTCGGTAATGCTCAGAGAGCATATAGATACCCTGCTCGGAGACCTCAAGGAGAGGGAGCGTCAGGTTATAGTGCTGAGATTCGGACTTGATGACGGTCATCCGCGTACACTTGAGGAGGTCGGCAAGGAGTTCAATGTGACTAGGGAGCGTATACGTCAGATTGAGGCCAAGGCGTTGCGTAAGCTTAAGAACCCTGTACGTTCAAAGCGCATAAGGGATTTCCTGTAAATGAGCTATATCTGTAGTTGAAGTACAGACGGAGATGCGTAGGACTTAAGTCAGCAATCAGGCTGATACGCATTTGACTGACAAGGGAGTAAGCAGCATAAGGAGGCAACAGCCGGATGGGGGACAGATCGAGTTTCCTGTCCGGTTCTTTTTAGCTTTTCGAATGGGGCTTTTCGGGCTATAATGTGGTGTAAGGATGCTTTCTTGATGAGGGCATACCAAGGTGTTAAGAGAAGGAGCAGCATACATGAACAGAATAATCACCATAGGCAGGGAATTTGGCAGCGGAGGGCGCGAGATAGGCAGACGTATCGCCGAGAAAATGCAAATTGCTTACTATGATCAGGAGATTATCACCGAGATAGCAAAACGGACGGATATGTCCGAGGAATATATAAGAGGAATGTCGGAGAGTCGTCCGATAATGCCCTACCCGATACATATAGGCATGAGCTTTTACTCTGCACCTAATCCCATTTTCCAGCAGAGTCTCTCGATATATACTGAGCAGCACAAGGTACTGCGCGAGATGGCTGAGAAATCAGACTGCGTTATAGTAGGACGCTGTGCAGATTATATACTGCGTGACTTAGAGCCGTTTCGTATATTTGTCTATGCCGATACCAAGAGCAAAATAAAGCGCTGCATAGAGAGAAGACCTGAGGATGAAAACCTAAGCGAGGCACAGCTTAAGAAGAAAATGTCCGAGATAGACAAAAATCGTGCTAAGTATTATGGATTCTTTAGCGACAGCAAGTGGGGCGAGAGAGAAAATTACGACCTCCTGATAAATACCTCCGGCATAGATATCAAGCTGCTGTCCGATGCGCTCTGCGGGTATATACAGGGGCTTGGCTGATTTTGACACCTAGCGGTGAATGGGGTATCATTATCCGATGGTGCTGCAAGATAAGGCGAGCTTGACGGGCAGATCTAAGATAGAGAGTCCCGTGCTTTCATAATGTATTACCTTGGCGGATGTAAATGTTT